>NZ_DGYQ01000022.1:0-44797 GCF_002396765.1 Exiguobacterium sp. UBA5002 | reverse complement strand
TCTGAATCAAAATCATCTTATCTAAATAATATGTATCTCGACCGTGTTTATATAAGATGATTTTGATTCAGAGACTTGTCCCTCTTTAATCGAGACTGAGAAGTCTGTTGGTTGACGCACTACATCGATTAAGTTGATTTGTAGATTTTGAAGAGTGCTTTGCTTCGGGCTACCGCTCTTTGTTTCGACTACCAATTCAGGTTTTTCTAAATTTAATACGTATCCTACGTAAAAAGCTAGTGATACGATACTGATTAGTATAAAACCTATAAAATATTTATATGAACGCATATTATCCCCCTTAGACCGAGATTTTCCATTTCAGAAGTCGTAAACTTCTCCAACAAGCATAAATCATGTAGACAAAGACAAAGCCGATGAATAAAGCGTCTTTTTCTGAACTTAGTAATAAATGTGTTTGATCCAAAAAGTAGAGACAAATGAACGAATACGATACAAAAATTGTCGTTTCAATCGCGACTCGAATCAATCCTTTTACTTTTCGATGTGACCGTTCCAACAAAACGAGCAAAAAGATTAAGCAGACAATCATTGTAGAAATAAGGATGATAAGAATCATATTGACTAAATTCGACGTATAAACTTCTTCCAACGAACTACTAAACATATTTGTGTAAGAACTTTTCTGATATTCCGATCGGATTGACCAATCAAATAAATATGATCCAAACTTCAGAAAGCACCATTGCAATCCAATAAAACTAATCATGACCAGAAATACGGCAGTCAATTTTGAAAAGAAAATGCTAGATCGTTGACCTGGAAGCATTAATAGTCGATAGATGTATTTTGTTTCCCCGAGCCAATCACGATACCAAATTTGAAATGCGTAAATCACAACGAATACAATTCCTATTAAAGTCATAAACACGAAAAAAGAAGTCGTGTCAGCATAATCTAGCCTTCCGATTTGTTGAAGTGCCTCTGATAATGTTGCACGATTACTTTCCATGAAATTCTTGATCTTTTGTTCATGAAGCATCACTTGCGCAACGACTGATACCAATTCAATCGCTGCCATCACAAGCACTACGATTACATAAAGCTTAAAACTCCGCTTAATCTCTTCGTTCGTCAATTGTATGTATTGTTTCATCGCAGATAGACCTCCCGCATCCGGTCCTGAACCGATTTCCCGTACAGTTCCCGCATCTCTTCCGTCTCGTGTTCATCGATGATTCGACCGTCCTGTAAGAAGACGACCCGATCGATCAAATGCTCGATTTCCTGAATTTCATGTGTCGTCATCAGGATACCTCGTCCTTCCATGAAGTGACTCGAGAAAAGTCCTGCAATCTGTTCCTTCGTAAACAGATCGATTCCAGCAAACGGTTCGTCGAGTAGTAAGTACGGACGATCGAGAGCGAATCCTAGAATCAAGCTGACCTTCGCTTGGTTCCCTTTTGATAAGTCCGTGATCTTATCTGTCGAGAGTAGCTGGAAGATCCGCATCAGCTCATCCGCTGTCGCCGGGTTCCAGTCCGAATAATAATCCGCCATGTACGTCAGCGCATCACCAACCGTCATGTAACCGGGCATCGTCTGGATATCCGGAACAAATGCGATCTTGTTTCGGTTGACCTCACCATCGACGAGAACCGTTCCCGCGTTGACCGGAACGAGACCTGCGATCGCCTTCAAGATCGTTGATTTCCCCTCACCGTTTAAACCGATCAGACACGTCAATTGATCCATCGGGACGGAAAACGAGACGCCTTGAAGAACTGGTTTTTTCCCGTATTTCTTTTGTAAGCCATGGACTTCAAGCATCGATCTTCCTCCGTTCCGTTTCCTGATAGACGGTCTCGACCTTCGAGACGACTTCATCGAGTGGAATTTGAATCGCCTTGACGGCATCGATGAATTCAGAGACTGCTTCTTCAAGCATCTCGGTCCGTACTTTTTGGACGACTTGTGGATCACGTGTAATCTTACTCGGGACATTCCGTTCTGTCGTAATCAATTGCTGCTCCTCCATCTCTTTGTATGCTTTTTGTGCGGTATTCGGATTGATTCCGAGCTGTGCGGCGATTTCGCGGCGGGACGGGATCTCTTGTCCGCTTTGCAATTCCTCGGTCGCGATTCGTTGTTTGAACCAACGGACGACCTGCAGGTACACCGGGCTTCTTTGGTCGAACTGCATCGGTAGACCTCCCTTTCCTGTGTAATGTATTAAAACAATAATACACTTCTCTTCTGTATCATACTCACCATACAGTTTGACTGTCAAGATAGTTAGTCTTCTTTATCACGAAAAAACCACCATCCAATTTTGGATGGTGGTTACTTCACTCATTAATAGGGATTCGGATCCTCCTGCGGTGTATCCGGAATCTCGGTCGGTTCTGGGAACGTATCCGGTTCCGGCTGACGGATCGGTTCTTCCTGTGGCGTATCTGGCACCTCGCTCGGTGGTGTCTGCGGGATCTCGTCCGGTTGATGATCCGGTTCGCGTTCAGGCACTTCATTCGGATTTTTCTTCATCTTGATCTCCCCCTTAAGACGTGATGTAATCGCCGCCATTGATATGAATCGTCTGACCCGTGATGTAACTTGAATCGCGAGAAGCTAGATAGACATAAGCCGGTGCATTTTCTGACGGTTGTCCTCGGCGTTTCATTAACGTATCTTCCCCATGCGACTCGACTTTCTCCTTCGAGAACGTCGCTGGAATGAGTGGCGTCCAAATCGGACCGGGTGCGACCGCATTAACGCGGATTCCCTTCTCGATCAGGCTCGAGGCGAGCGAGCGCGTCAATGTCGTAATTGCCCCTTTTGTCGCCGAGTAATCGATCAACGTCGGCGCTCCACGATAAGCTGTCACCGATGAGGTATTGATGATTGTATCTTCTTTATGCAGATGCGGAATCGCTGCTTGAATTAAATAGAACATCGAAAAAACATTCGTCTCGAACGTTTCCTTCAATTGATCTGGTGTGATTGATAGGAAATCATCTTGCGGGAATTGCTTGCCGGCATTATTGACGAGAATGTTCAATTGACCGAACTCTGCAATGACCGTATCGATGATCGCTTGTGCATTTTCTGGCTGACTGACATCTTTTGCGATTTTTAAGGCTTTGACCCCGTAGCCTTCAATCAACGATTTCGTCTTTTCCGCGTCTTTCCCCTCATTTAAGTACACAATCGCGACGTTTGCCCCTTCTTTCGCATAAGCGACAGCGACGGCGCGACCGATTCCACTATCCCCGCCCGTGATCAGCGCGACCTTCCCCGTCAGTTTTCCTGAACCAACATAATCCGGATCATCGTAGATTGGTTCGGGTTTCATGGCGTACTCGACACCGGGTTGTTGTTCCTGCGTCTGCCCTCGTGCTTCTTGATGCATCGCTTCGAACTGTTCTTCTCTCATGAACGATCAGCTCCCTTATCACTGTTGGAATGAACTACATGATTAACCATTCCCTTGCGATACATCTATAAACGTTTTTCTGGAAAAGTCAGATGTCATTCGTCAACAGTGTCGGGAATACATTCGTTTGGAGCATGTTTGATAGTTCGCTTGGATACAATGTATACTGATCCAGTTTATCGAACGGAACGAAGCGATACGTCAATCCTTCGCCTTCTGGACCGTAAAAGTCTTCCGTCGAAAGTGACAGTGGCTCTCGGCACGTCACTTCATAAAACATTCCTAGTTCATGAAACTGGTGATCGGCGTACTCAAAGAAATTTTCATGCAGGAAACGGAAGACCGGTGGCTTAATCAACTGACCGAGTTCTTCTACTAATTCACGTTCAATCGCTTTGGCACCACTTTCACCGAACTGGACGCGTCCTCCCGGTAATGACCAAAAATCATCTTCTCCTTGACGATGAATCAAAAGATGTCCATCTTGAATCAACAGCGCCACTGCGCGAATGTTAAGCTTTTTTTGATTTACTGTAAACGTCAAATCCATTCCATTACCTACTCTCTTCTTATTAGTTAGACTCCCATACTTTCTCATCATTTCCCACGATTGCGTTTTGTCATCAAATTCATCTCGTTGTAACACGGATTCATCTTGATTTTAAGGGATTTTGAAATTGAATATGTATTCAATATTACAACAATTGTTATTAGAATATATTTAAGCAATCAAATTGAAACACAACCGTCTGATGTTTGAATGCTATACTCTCGTTAGTCAAATGACCGCATCACTCACTTCAACACACACTAAACGCATCCACTTCTATAGATGTCATTCCGACGACAACACTAGATATTCAACTTAGGAGGAACATTCATGAAACGAACAATCACGACGTTAGCAATGAGCGCCCTCGTTGTTTCAGGTTTTGCAACTACGGGTACAGGTAAGGTTGAAGCCGCTTCTGGCTCATCGTATAAAGTAAAAATCAAGGCAGATGGACTTCGCGTCCGGACTGGCCCATCGTTAAAACACCGCATCGTCGACGGCGTCAATGCGGGTCAAACATTCAAATACCTCGGTCGGACAGGAAACTGGACGAAGATCATGCATAAAGGCGAAAAACGCTTCGTCTATTCTGGTTACGTCAAGAAGTATAGCGCTTCTAGTAAATCAGCGAAAAAAGCATCTTTCTCTTCTTCGACTGGTTTCATGCGTCCGACGAGCGGACCGATCACGCAAGGTTACGGAAACGCTAGCGGCAAATACGGTTACACGTTCCATAACGGTATCGACTTCGGAGCACCTACTGGAACACCAGTTAAAGCAGCCGCTGCCGGAAAAGTCATCAAGTCGTCATATCAGGGAGCATATGGAAACCATGTCATGGTCGAACATAAAGTGAACGGTATTTCGTACACAACAGTGTATGCTCACCTTAGCAAACGTTCTGTCTTCGTCGGTCAATCGATTCCGAAAGGCGCGAACATCGGAGCTGTCGGTAGTACAGGTAACTCGTTTGGGTCTCACTTACACTTCGAGATCCACCGCGGAAACTACGTCTACAGCGGTTCTTCTGCAGCAAGCAGTGTCAACCCACTCGCTTTCTTATAAGCATTTCAAGGTACCTCATTCGGGGTACCTTTTTTGTTATTCATATGGCATTTCATCTTATCCAATTCCATCCAATCTTGTCAAAGGAATTCATCGACAATTGGTAAACAGATAAAATTAAGTCTGTTTAATATAATTTATTGAAATAATATCGAAATGTGAATGTAACAATTAAACATTTTCGTAAATGTTATACTCATCTATGAAATTTACATAACGGTTTGGTCACACAGATTACATACTCAGGAGGAATGAATCATGCATGGTTTTTGGAAAGGTGTCTCAGCGACAGCGATCGCTGTGGCGAGTGTTGCTTCGTTTGCCATCCCACGTGCGGATGCAGCAACGACGTTCTATAAGGTAAAGGTCATGGAAGACGGTTTACGTGCTCGAACTGGTCCTTCAACATCTTACGGTACGGTCACAAACTTTGACAAGGGCGATACATATAAGTATCTCGGTCGGACAGGGAACTGGACAAAAATCCTGTATGGTTCGAAAAAAGTCTACGTCTCTTCTACATATGTTAAGAAATATTCCGTGACTCGGATCTATAAGATTAAAGTCAACGTCGACAACCTTCGCGTTCGTAGTAGTAACTCGACGAGCAGCTCAGTCGTCGGAAGTGTCGATAAAGGCGAAACATTCCGCTACCTCGGTCGGACAGGTGACTGGATCAAGTTCCTATACGGTGGCGACAAACGATTCGTTCACGCTGACTACGTCTCGAAATATGCTGTCTTGACACTAACAAACAGCAGTGGCGCATCAAAAGCCTCTACGTCAAAAAGCTTCGCGACACCAACGAGTGGTCCAATCACGCAAGGTTACGGTAAGGCAAGCGGCGCTTACGGCTATACGTTCCATAACGGCATCGATTATGGCACAGCGAAAGGCACTCCAGTCTATGCGACAGCGAGCGGTAAGGTTATCACTTCGCAGTATAAAGGCGCATACGGCAACTACGTCATGGTCTCACACACTGTCAACGGATCGCCGTTCATCAGTCTGTATGCACATATGAATAGTCGCTCCGTCTCGGTCGGTCAAACCGTCGCGCAAGGTCAAAAAGTTGGTACAGTCGGTGAGACAGGTAACGCCTTCGGAACACATTTACATTTTGAACTTCATAAGGGATCGTACGTCTACAGCGCAACATCAGCTGGCAGCAGCGTCAATCCACTCGACTATCTCTAAAAAAGCCTCGACCGTATGACTCATCAATGACGTCATACGGTCGAGGCTTTTCCTATCTTTTAGACGGAAACAAGTATGGTCTCCTTGTCTTGAATTGTCAAGGCAATCGCACGTGCTGCGGCTTGTCCCCCGTAAATCGATCGAGCGAATGGTCCGACCGTCAAGTCAGCGAGACTTCCAGTTGCGAATAAGTTCTCTCCCCATTCAAAGGTCGTTTCATCCAGTAACGGTGTCCGGCAAGGCGATAAGGGTAGCTTCAACTCTTGCTGTACGGCTTCAAGCCATGATCCTTCGACGACCATCGGACGGATACCCGTTGCGCAAATAATCGATTCAGCGGTGATGATGCGGCCATCCGTCAGCTTTACTCCGCTTCCGACTTCCTGCTCGACTTCACCAATCACATGACTGATGATTCCTTCTCGAATCAAATGTCGGGCACGTTGAATCAAGTCCTGTGTTGCCGTTCCCGGGCGACGCTCCTGTACGATCAACGCTCGTTTTTCACTAGCCGACAAGGACTTGAATGGTGTCAATCCTTTTGGTCCCATGAACTTCCGATCCGCATCGAACGCACTTTTTTCGAGCGGACATCGTGAAAGGAGGGTCACCTGCCCGGGATAGCGCTCAGCACATTGAATCGTATGATGCAGCGCACTGATCCCACCTCCGATGATGACGACCGGTGGTGTGTCTTGTTTTGATAAGAACAGATGACGCGCCGATTTCGCCCATTCTGGCATGATGTGATGTTCCGATTGTCCGAGAGCGAGAACGACATGGTTTGCTCGTAACTCGCTTTCATCTGACGAGACGATCCACGTTCCACTTTCTCGTCTTAGTCGTGTGACTTCTCCTTGTACCCAGCTCGCCTCCACTTCATTTCGTTGCGCCAATTGAAGGGCATGGTCGTTAAATAGTTCCAAGGATGGTCGCCCGTATGTATCCTTGAAGGCTTGATGTGTGTAATCTTGTTCTTCAGCATGATGTCTGAGACTCGTCGGATTCGTCGAAGTGTGGTGAACACGTGTCGAACGTAGGTAAGGCATGCCAATCCGTTCGGTCTGTTTACGCCAGTTCATAAGTGGCTGCTCATGACGGTCGATGATTCGAATCATCTTTCGGTCTATTCCTTTTTCACGTAAGGCATTAAATACCGTCATCCCATGAATTCCTCCGCCAACAATCACCCATTCATATCGATCCGTCATCACAAAAACTCCTTTACCTGAATTAAATCGTAATCATTACGTTTTATAAAGATAGCGTGTTTTTAAGAAGAATTCAAGGGCAAATCGATATAGACTCATAAAAAATCCGCTTCCTCTCGGTAGAGGAAGCGGATTTGAACGCATCAATCAGGAAGAAGCATGTTTCGCTAGATACGCTTTTGAATAGCGATCGGCTGCGATGATCGCATCCGCGACTTCGTCCGCCGTGACGTTGAAACCGCTGTGGATCGTCTCACCTTCAGCGGTCGCTGCCTCGCCGACCTTGACGATATCTTCACGCGACGCATCCTTTAGCTTGACGTCCTCGAGCGTCACCGGTAGACCAAGATCCGTGTAGAGCGCGATATAACGTTCAATCTCTTCTTGTGGATGTTCTTCGAGCGCCAACTGGACGAGTGTACCAAAGGCGACCTTCTCCCCGTGCGTCAAGTGGTGAATCTCACCGTCAAGCGCCGTAAAACCGTTATGGATCGCATGGGCTGCAGCTAACCCGCCACTCTCGAAACCGAGTCCACTTAAGAGCGTATTCGCCTCAACGACGGCTTCGAGTGCTGGTGTGACGACTTGCGCCTGGACGGATTCATACGCCAGTCGTCCATGCTCGAACAAAACTTCCTCACACCGTTTGGCAATCGCTTGTGCCGCAATTGTCGGTCGCCCTCCTGCCATCGTCTGTCCACCAAAAGCGACGACACTCCGGACCTCGACCCACGTCGCGAGCGCATCGGCAATTCCAGACGCAAAGAAGCGTGCCGGCGCTTGCGCAATCAGCTTCGTATCGACAAGAACGAGATCGGGATTCTTCTTGTAGAAGCGATAACTTTCGAAAATCCCTTCGTCGGAATAGATGACGGACAAGGCACTCGTCGGTGCGTCGGTCGAAGCAAGTGTCGGGACGATGACGACGGATACATTCAACTCATCCGAGACGGCTTTTGCCGTATCGAGTGTCTTTCCGCCCCCAACACCCATGACGAACCGAACATCTGCCGCTTTTGCTTGCTCAGCGATTCGTTTTACTTCATGCCGTGAGGCTTCACCACTGAAGTCCGCTTTCTCGATGCCGACATTTTCGCCGGACAACGATTGCTCGACTCGTTCCTTGACGATTTTCCAGACGACATCATCCGCGATGACAAGCGCTTTTTCACCGAACGGGCTCACATATGTACCGAGCCGGTCAATGACATCCTTTCCTTGGACATA
Organism: Exiguobacterium sp. UBA5002; assembly: GCF_002396765.1. Taxonomy (NCBI): domain Bacteria; kingdom Bacillati; phylum Bacillota; class Bacilli; order Caryophanales; genus Exiguobacterium; species Exiguobacterium sp. UBA5002. Next base: position 36,150 of record NZ_DGYQ01000022.1, on the reverse strand, counting down.
CTTTGAGGGACTAATGAAGACACGTTCTGACATGTTTCAACATCCTTTCTGTAAGGGACACGATAGTCAATGACATACAGTAGATGAATTGCCGTTTCCGCTTCTGCTTAAACCCACAATCGCGTGAACAAAAAAAGCGGACTTTGATCATGCGATCAAAAATCCGCTTCCTTTTATACATGACAACTTAAGCCACACGCGACGACGAGTGTGTCTCCGCTGTTTTCTTACCAACGACTGCTCCGATCACTCCACCAATGATCGCTGGAACGACCCACCCGAGACTGACGGAAGCAAACGGTAATACTACGTCGAACACGTCCGTGACAGCTGAGACGTTGATCCCTGCTGTCTTTAATCCATCAAACAAGCTGATGAGGAATGTCATCCACAGCGCCCCTTGATAAACGGCTGGTTTGCCTTTAAAGAGTGGATGCAAGAACGTCAAGAAGATGAGACAGATCGCCAGTGGATAAAGCGTCATCAAGACTGGTTTTGAGACGGCGAGCAATTGGTTCAGACCGATGTTCGCGACGAGTGCGCTGAAGACCGATAAACCAATCGTCCATTTGACGTACGAGATTTTTGGCACGAGTGCCGAGAAGAACGATGCACAGGCCGTGATCAAGCCGACACTTGTCGTCATACAAGCGACTGTGATCATCAGACCGAGTAAGAGCGCACCGTATTCACCGAAGTAATGATCCGACACAGCCGACAAGATTTCTGCGCCATTCGCCAGTTGTCCGATTTCCGAGACACTCGAAGCGCCCATGAAGGCAAGCGCCGTGTACGTGATTGCTAGCAAGGCTGCTGCAATCAATGATGCTTTCGTACAAATCAACAGCAACTGCCGCTTCGATGTGACACCTTTTTCCTTGATCGCTGCGATGATGATGATCCCGAAGACGAAGGCACCGAGCGCATCGAGCGTCATATATCCTTCTTGGAAACCGTTAAAGAAGGCATTCGATTGATATGTCTTCAAAGGATTCTGAAAACTTCCAATCGGATGCAGAACAGCGACGACGATCAACAGACCGATGAACGTGATCTTAATCGGTGTCAGGACTTTCCCGACGACATCGACAATTTTCGTCGGATTCAATGATAAGAGACACGCAACCGTGTAAAACAAGACTGTGAAGATGAGCAACGGCCAGTGGCTCGTCGATTCGCTGAAGAATGGCTTGATTCCGATCTCATACGAAACCGTTCCGGCACGAGGAATCGCGAAGAATGGTCCGATCGCAAGATACAAGATGACCGAGAAGCCGATTCCGAACATAGGATGAACGCGTGACGCCATCGCTTGTAGATCGCGTTCCCCTGAAAACGCGAATGCGAGAATCGCAAGCAATGGTAGACCGACACCGGTGACGAGGAAGCCGGCATTGGCGACCCAGACATGCTCCCCTGCGAGCTGTCCGAGCATCGGCGGAAAGATGAGATTTCCTGCCCCGAAGAATAAGGCGAAGAGCATCATGCCGATGACAATGATAAATGATGTTGGAACAGTTTTAGACATAATAAACCCCCACTGATGATGATCGACTTCATCTCGCTCCCTAAGCAGATGAAGTACTTCGTTCGAAAGGATACCATACGTTTAAGAGCTCGTGCTAGGAGTTTATCTGGAGAATATTCTGAAAATTATGCAGAAAGTTTGGTGGAGCTACAATCTATAGAATTTGTTACGTCTGCGCGTCGAAGCATGAAACCGGATTCATAAGTTCATCTGACGGAGTAGGAGAATTGTATCCTTTAGAGAAAGTAAATATATGGATAATTAAACAGGAGGTATTTTCATGAAATCAATCTATTTTCTTAGCGCCACCCTTTTACTTGCCAGTTGTTCCCCCGCTGCCGAAAAACCGAAGACGTATGACATCTCGTTTACGCATGAGAAACAAGAGATTCAAATCGTTCCTTTGTATAAGGCGTATGACGATTACAGAATTTACGAACGGGAAAGCCCATATCGGGCATAGCCCGCCTTTAGGCATGGGATGAAAGTGAGTTCGGATATTTTCACATCCGACGTTCGGGTATATCTACCGCATAGACAAGTACAAGTCTCTAAAACGCCTGTGTCCATCGCACCTTGAAAATCGTATACGGTTCGGTCACGAAAACATGTGACCGGTAAAACGATGCCTGTCGTCATGCAAAAGACGCTAACACATTAGGTGGACACACCTGCAACGACCTGTGGTTGACGGTAACAGTCAATCAGCCTGAGAACCTATACGGTCTGTCTCAGGAGGGGTGGTGGCACACCCTCATCTGAAGGCTTGAGCAAAACAGAAATGGACTGCGCTCGCACAAGCACTTCAGAATCCCACGGTTTAAATCGTGGGAGTGTCAAATTCAAGCGGTTTCGAAACGTCCAGAGGACAATGAGGCACTATTTAAAAAATATGTATTGGGTGCTAAAAATAGCGTCATCAAAAAAGAACAGCTCCAAGCCATGCCCGTTCCTAGCCTCTATGAACAGCCATCGGAAAACATCAAGGACTTAAAACAGATGAATACATATTTGAAAAAACACCATCAGCGCATCATGAAGCAAATCAAGTCCAGTCTCCTGACTTCGATGAAACAACTTCCACGAGATGAGAAGCTCGTCGTCTTCGTCTCCCCGACGACACCACTCGAGCATGATGATGCCAAACGTTATGGTGGTGTCAGCGGTGTCGCTCAAGGAAACAATTCAATGAGTCTATTCTTCTTGAAGGATTTTTCGGAAAAATCATTACGCAATACGACGGCGCATGAGTACCATCATACCGTTGCCCTCGATGAACCGAATCGTGCAACAATGCTTGATTACATCGTCCTCGAAGGAAAAGCGGAATTCTTTGCCCACAAGCTATATCCAGTGGAATCATCGGAAGCGATTGCCCCTTTACTTGACCACACCTTAGAGCATGTGATTTCAGAGCTGAATGCGGAACAATTGACGACGGATGATCTATTCTTTGGAAATTACGAAAAACAAATTCCATCGTTCACGAAATACAGACTCGGCTACATGATTGTCTCCGACTTCGTGAAACAACATCCCGAGATTTCCTTGAAAGAATGGTCACGGATGTCCTCTGTGCAAATTCTTGAAAAAAGCAGTTACAAAGACATGTTAACGATTCGCTAAAAACATGAAAGCACGAGACAACGGGAGCTTGCATCTCCTTCGTCTCGTGCTTTATTAGTTAACCTTCGTATTTTTTGACGATCGTCGCTACCCCTTGACCGCCCCCGACGCATAACGTCGCAAGACCATGCGTCTCACCCGTCCGCTCGAGTTCATGGATCAGCGTAACGAGAATCCGCGCCCCGCTCGCACCGATCGGATGACCGAGCGCGATTGCACCTCCGTTTCGGTTGAGCTTCTCATGCGGGAACTGTAGCTCCGCATCGACCGCGAGAGATTGTGCCGCGAACGCTTCGTTCGCTTCGATGACATCGATCTCCTCAAGCGTCAGTCCCGCTTTATCGAGGGCCTTCTGGACCGCTTGAACGGGACCAATCCCCATGATGCTCGGGTCGACGCCGGACGTTCCGTTCGCAACGATCTCAACGAGTGGAGTCACACCGAGTTCTTTTGCCTTTGTCGCGGACATGATGACGAGCGCAGCAGCTCCGTCATTGATGCCAGATGCATTGCCTGCCGTGACCGTTCCGTCCTTCTTGAACGCCGGGCGCAAACGACTGAGTGTTTCGATAGACGTGCCCGCTCGAGGAAACTCATCTTGTTCAAAACGAATTGGATCGCCTTTTCGTTGTGGAATCAACACTGGCGTAATCTCCGAGACGAACCGTTCTTCCGCTAATGCCGTCTGCGCTTTTTGCTGACTTGTCGCCGCGAACTGATCCTGCGCTTCGCGGGAGAGTTCATAGGCGTCGGCTAAATTTTCTGCCGTGATTCCCATGTGATAGTCATTAAACGCACACTCGAGCCCATCCTGAATGATCGTATCGACGAGCGGTTGGTCACCCATCTTCAGTCCAGACCGTGCGCCCGCGAGGACATACGGCGCCTGACTCATGTTCTCCATCCCACCGGCAACGATGACATCGGCTTCGCCTGACTTGATCGCCTGATACGCGAGATGGACGGCTGAGAGACCGGATCCGCAGACCTTGTTAACGGTCATCGCTGGACATGTCTCCGGTAAGCCGGCAGCGAGTGCCGCCTGTCGTGCTGGATTTTGACCAAGTCCTGCTGAGAGGACGTTACCAAAAAAGACTTCATCGACGTGATTTCCTGCGACACCTGCTTTTTCAAGTGCCGCGCGGATGACTGTCGCTCCGAGTTCCGTTGCTTTGATGTCCTTCAAACTTCCATTGAAATTCCCGATCGCCGTGCGCGTCGCACTGACGATGACGACTGCTTCACTCATCTGCTCCATCTCCTTATTGAATTGTATATCCTCCATCGAGTACGTTTGCTTGTCCGGTGATCCCTTTTGCTTTGCGGCTCGCGAGGAACAACGCATAATCCGCGATTTCTTCGACGGCGAGCAACCGTTTTTGCGGAACGAGCGGATAGATGACTTCTTCCAGTACTTTTTCGAGTTCAACGTGACGCGTCTTTGCCAAGTCTTCCATCTGATTTCGGACGAGCGGTGTATCGACATACCCCGGGCAAATCGCGTTGACGGTGATTCCGTGTTCCGCTCCTTCAAGGGCTGCGACCTTCGTTAGACCGAGCAATCCATGTTTCGCCGAGTTATACGCCGCCTTCCCAGCAAAGCCAATCAAACCATTGATCGATGCCATGTTGAGAATCCGTCCGTAACCTTGTTCCTTCATGATCGGAAAGGCATGTTTGATGGCGATGAACGGTGCCGTCAACATGATCTTGATCATCAACTCGAATTTCTCCGTCGGAAACTCTTCAATTGGTGAGACGTGCTGAAGACCAGCGTTGTTGATCAAGACGTCGAGTCGTCCGAACTGTTCGACCGTTTGCTTCAAGACCGCTTCGACCTGTGCTTCATCGGTGACGTTGAGCGTCATCCCGACTGCTTCATGACCGGCTCCGCGAATCGTTGCCGCAGCCTCTTCTGCTGCTTCTGCGCGGACGTCCGTGACGACGACCTTCGCTCCTGCCGCAGCAAACGCCTTTGAGATTTCTAGACCAATTCCGCTCCCTGCACCTGTGACGAGTACGATATCTCCTTGGACCATCTGCTTCACTCCCCTACCGTCACGCGCTCGAGTTCCGGACTGACCGTAAATCGTGCTTCCGTGACTTGTTTGACGTCTTCGACCGTATGACCATTCAGCGTCTCGATCAAGACCATCCCGTCCGGTGTGAAATCAAAGACTGCCCGGTCCGTGATCAGACGGTTGACGACAGCGCGTCCTGTCAACGGCAAAGTACACGCCTGTTTGACTTTCGATTCGCCGTGTTTGTTGACATGTTCCATGATGATGACGACGCGTTTCGCTCCGTTGACGAGATCCATCGCTCCGCCCATGCCTTTGACCATCTTGCCCGGAATCATCCAGTTCGCAAGGTCACCGTTCTGATCGACTTCCATCCCGCCGAGGATCGCGAGATCGATATGCCCACCGCGAATCATCGCGAATGATTCGGCACTGTCGAAGTAAGAAGCTCCGGATTGTGCCGTGACTGTCTCTTTGCCGGCATTGATCTCGTCGGCATCGACCTCATGATCGAGTGGATACGGTCCGATACCAAGAAATCCGTTTTCGGATTGCAGCATGACATGCATGTCGTCCGGAATCGCATTGGCGATCAATGTCGGAATCCCGATCCCGAGATTGACGTACATCCCGTCTTCAATTTCCTGAAGTGCGCGTTCAATGATGATCTCTCGTGTCGTTTTCATATCGATTTCCTCCTCAAGCTTCCCGGACAGTCCGGCGTTCGATGCGTTTTTCATAATCCGTTCCGACGACGATGCGCTGGACATAGACGGCTGGTGTATGGATCTCGTTCGGATCGAGTTCGCCGACTTCAACGAGTTCTTCGACTTCGACGATCGTTACTTTTCCGGCTGTTGCGACAATCGGGTTAAAGTTGCGTGACGTCTTCCGGAAGACGAGATTTCCGAGACGATCCGCTTTCCATGCCTTGACGATCGCAAAATCGCCGACGATTCCTTCTTCGAGCAGATACGTTTTTCCGTCAAACTCCTTTTGTTCCTTTCCTTCAGCAATCGGTGTCCCGACGCCAGTCGGTGTATAGAAACCAGGAATACCAGCACCACCAGCACGGATTCGTTCCGCTAGCGTACCTTGGGGTACGAGATCGACTTCAATCTCGCCACTGAGGTACTGTTGTTCGAACGTTTTGTTTTCCCCGACATACGACGAAATCATCTTCTTAATTTGTCGCGTTTGCAAGAGCAAACCGAGTCCAAAATCATCGACGCCACAGTTGTTACTGACGACCGTCAAATCCTTGACGCCCTTCTCTTGTAACGCCATAATGGATTTTTCCGGGATTCCGCAGAGTCCGAAGCCCCCTACGACTAGCGTCGCCCCGTCAAAGATGTCTGCTATTGCTTCCGCGAATGATGCGTATACTTTCCCCTGTTTCATCTGATGATGCCCCCTTTTAAAATCCTTAATACAATCCAGTCAAGCTATACAATCCGATCATCAAGAAGACCGTCACTGTCTTGAGGATCGTAATCATGAAGATGTCCTTATACGACTGACGATGTGTCAGTCCCGTGACGGCAAGTAACGTGATGACGGCACCGTTATGCGGTAATGTATCCATTCCGCCGGACGCCATCGAGATGACGCGGTGCATGACTTCCGGTGGCACGCCGCCTGATGTGATCGCTTGCGTATATTTATCCGACATCGCACTTAACGCGATCCCCATCCCGCCCGATGCGGAACCAGTGACACCGGCAAGCGTCGTCGTCGTGACAGCTCCGTTGACGAGTGGGTTCGTGAACGTCTCTGAAATCCCGCTTGAGACGGACTTGAATCCTGGTAATGCTGCGATGACGCCTCCGAAACCATACTCAGCACCTGTATTCATGACCGCTAAGAGCGCGCCACCGATACTGACATTGAGACCAGCTTGGAAATTCGTCTTGATCTTCGGGAAGTCATACAGCATCGCTGCAAGAATTCCGATCAACAACGCCATTTGCACGGACCAGATTGCAAGAACGGCGGGTGTCTCGATCTTTCCGAATGCTTCTAGACCGATTGCTGAAAAATCAAATCCTTCCGGATACCATTTCGGAATCGACAGGGTGAAGACTTTATTCATGACAGCAACGAGGACGAGTGGCACGAAAGCCAGGACTTGCCGATAGACTGGTTGACGATCTGTTTCGAGTGCCATTTCCGGTTCGTTCTTCAACTCCATCTGCGGTGCGGCACTTGCCGCCGTCGCTTCGAATCCAGCATAACCTTCACCCGCTTGATGCGCTTTTTTCTTGCGTGACTCGAGGTACCACATCCCGACGACTAAGATGAACAAGCCACCAACTGTTCCCATGATCGGGGCAGCGTAGATATCCGTTTTGAAGAACGTCGTTGGGATGACGTTTTGAATCTGCGGTGTTCCTGGTAAAGCATCCATCGTGAACGTGAATGCACCAAGGGCGATGGTTCCCGGGATGAGGCGTTTCGGGATATTCGCTTCGCGGAACAAGTTCGCAGCAAACGGATAAACAGCGAACACGACAACGAACAGGCTGACGCCGCTATATGTAAGAATGGCGCCGAGTAAGACGATGGCAAGAATGGCACGCTTCGCACCAATCATACGGATGATCGTCTTCGCGATTGACTCTGCGATACCGGACATCTCAACGACTTTTCCGAAAATCGCTCCGAGGAGGAAGACCGGGAAGTATGCTTTGATGAAGCCGACCATCTTTTCCATGAAGATATTCGAGAAGAAAGGTAACACCCAGTCCGGGTTCGTCAGTAAGACAGCGAACAAGGCACAGATTGGTGCAAATAGGATGACCGAAAAACCACGATAGGCAACGAACATCAATAAGGATAAGGCAAGAAGAATGATGACGAGTTCCATAAGTAGATCTCCTTCAAATTTAGTAAGCGCTTTCATATCACTTCTTCATCATTTAACAACGCAGTGTCGAGGAGGTCAATTACATTTCGTAAAACCATAAGTACAGCTTATAGAAATCATAAGTTCACATTATAGACACAATTACATCAGATAGATTATTTTTTCAAGGAACAGGAGTTAGTCCTTTTATGGCGTATGTCTTTTAAGTAACGTACTTTTTATTTGAAAGGATGGACATTTCATGAAAAGCATCCTTTTTGACGTCTTGCATAACGTGACGCTATTAATGGCTGGTTTCTATCTGCTCGGAAAATTATCACCGCTTCCGATCACCCGTGACTCCCCGCGGCTGACGCGCGTATTGTACGGTCTTGCTCTAAGTGTCATCTCGTTACTACTCATGCAGATGACGATTGAAGCAGCACCTGGCGTCATGGTTGATTTGTGTCATATTCCGGTCGTCGTCGCTGCCTACTTTGGTGGTGCCATCCCGACAACGATCGTGACGATCGCGATCATCATCTATCGTTTCAGTTTAGGAACGAATCTAGCAGCCTTCACCGCATTCGGCTTCATTGTCGCCATTGCTTTAGGAACGAGCTTAATTGTTCGCGAAATGCCACCCTATGCAAAACGAACATTCACACTCGTGACGCTCTACGCGACGGCTTTACACGCTCTTGTCTTATGGATTGTCTTACCGAAACAGATTCTTCTACTTGAAGTGATGGCAGTCGTCATTCCTGCATCGTTCGTCAGTAGTTGGCTCGCCCTGCTGATCATCCGCGATATTCGGTTGACCAAACAATCATTACGGATGCTTCGGCAAAAAGCACAACTCGACTTTTTGACAGGATTGAACAATTCACGCGCCTTCAATGAATACTTCACGGATGTCAAACAGCGATTGATCCTGAACAAACAGTCCATCGTATTATTGACGATCGATATCGATCATTTTAAACACGTCAACGATACGTATGGTCATGAAGCGGGCGACGAAGTGCTACGACAGTTTGCCAATCGACTGCGCGACGGAGTGGCAGAAAGCGGGTATTTATCCCGTAACGGCGGCGAGGAGTTTTCAGTCCTGTTTGAGGGCGTGCCACTCGCTGAAGTGATTCCTTTAGCAGAACAATTGCGTGAACGGATCGCTTCCAGCCCGTTTCGATTGGCTTCGATCGATTTGCCACTTACGGCATCGTTTGGTTTAGCGGCTTTTGATGAAACGACATCTCAAATCGACCAGCTCCTTCCGGATGCGGATGCTGCTCTCTATCAGGCAAAGCAACAAGGACGGAATCAAGTCGTCCTGTTTTCTCCTAATGCAGAATCTGCCGTCAGCTTTCAAGAATAACGATGGACGCCACCTCTGAAATCCGCTACCTTTAAAGAAGAGGTAGGTGATTGGCATGAAGTTAGCAAAAGGTCCCTATATCCTGATCGGCCTCATTTTAGGTCTCTTGTTCGGATTCATTGGTGACAACTTCTATTTGTATGTATCAGCAGGTATTCTCGTCGGAGCACTGCTTGAATTGTATGTTGCATACGAACAACGCAAAAAAAAATAAAAAATCATGATGGAGGTACCAGCATGACATTCAGTGATCTATTCCTTTCAACGCTCTCGTATATCGGTGTCGCGACCGTACTCCTTGCCATCGGTGTCGTCCTGTTCGAGGTGACGACGAAATCAAAGGAGCTCGAACTCATCCGTAACGGGAAGAAAGCGGCCGTCTACGCCTTCGGTGGACGTATTCTTGGTCTTGCCATCGTCCTCTATTCGAGTATCTCGAACTCTGTCAGCATTCTCGATATGGTGTTATGGGGCGCACTCGCGATCGTCTTACAAATCGTTTTGTTCTATCTCGCGGATTTATTGATTCCACGTTTGAGCATGACGAAAGAGATTGATGCGAACAACGAAGCAGTCGGCTTGTTGCTTCTCTTCTTATCGATTTCGATCGGTTTGATCATTGCAGGATCGCTTACATATTAAGAACAGCCCGTACTTCATTTAAAAAGCTCCTACGAAAGAAGAAAATTATTTTCTTTCATAGGAGCTTTTTTATATCCAATCCTATTTCTATATTCTTATTTAATAGTTGTAAAAGTCTTATCCCATTCCAATAACTTATTGAACTCAGACATCTTAAAGTCCTTCGGAAGATTCGTTACATCGATCCATACCCATGAACGAAATGCTGTAGCCTTCTCATCATCTGCTCCCATCACGATCACCTTTCCAGCCTTCATCGATCCGTCTTTCATTTTCGTCACTAATTTTGCCAAGTCTTTTTTCACCGTGTGTCGCGCTTCCTTATGTACGTTCACCATGATCTGCACATGCCGCATCGATTCTTTATTCAATTCGGTATATTGCAATACATTATTTAGTTTTACGTCATCTATGAATAATTCCGGTGGAGAGTTCACCTCGACACTAATAAAATTGTTTCCGTACACCTCTTTTGCTTCGTTCGTGACTACTTTACGAATATCACGTGACCAAATTTCTTCCCAATATGTATCGTACAATTCATAATCATTATGATACGTTGCATAGAAAGAGACATCATCCTTCTTATCCGGTTCATTCGTATGAAAAATTGCCCCATATTCGCTTATAGTCGCATCGTAACGAGTGTACTCTAGGTCAAATTTCGTTTTATACTCTCGCTCTAAATCTACTTCCAATCGTTTTCCGATTTCTTTTTCTTTGATCGGATTGCCATTCATGATTAAAACGAATGAACCAACGATAACAGCGAAACAAGCGATAATCACAATCCAACCAAACTTCAACCACAAACGCCTCATTCTTCTTAACCACCAATACATACATGTGCCTCCTGCTGAACATTTCTAATTTTCTATGGATTGCGTTCAATTTTTACTACGCTCACAACTAAACGGCTAAAGTCCGTTCAAATCCGGACTTTAACCGTTTTAATTACTTATAGTTGACTGCCACTATTTTTCAAGCTCCTCTAGCTCCGTCCGCGAACGTGGAAAACCATTCGCTTGCCACTCAGCTCGATAGATCGAATCCAGTTTCGTCAATCCGACCTCATCCGGGTCTTTCGCAGCATCTGGACTTGGATCCTGATCGAGATGCGCTAAATAATCACGTAGCGCATCGGTCTGTGTGCCCTGTTCCCGCTTCCTGAACAACAGTAGACTCGCACCGGCAATGACACCTGCTCCGAATAAATACCGTTTTTTCAAGCCCATACGGTTTCCTTCTTTCTTTCTTAAACCAATCCACCACCGTCACGCAGTCGTGGATGTGCGATACGTTTGACCTTTCCCTCATCGACCGTCAGGACATGATCGGGCTGTCGCTCGAAGTAACCGGTCTCGAGTACACCCGACCAACTCTTCACTTCTTTTGCGAATACTCGGACGTCCGAGATGGCTGATAAGTCAACGTCAAGAATCACGTGACCTCCATCTGTAACGAAGGGACGATCGTCTTTCACGCGTAGCGTTGCTGAGACATGCTTATCACGCAACCGTTGCCGCACATACGGTAACGCAAACGGATCCAGTTCGACCGGTAACGGTCCGCTTAAATGATGGACGAACTTCGAAGAATCGGTCAGATAGAGCAATTCCCGACTCATCAGCGCGACGATTTTCTCGCGAAATAGTGCGCCGCCACCACCTTTGATCGTTTGAAATCGTCCGTCTATCTGGTCGATCCCATCGATCGTCACATCGATTTCCATTCCCTCTTCCAAGTCGATCAACGGAATGTGTAACTGTTCCGCGAGTCGGACTGTCGCAAGTGACGTCGCCACACCTTGAATCTGTAGTCCCGCCTGCACAAGTGGACCGAGCGCCTCGATGAACCGTTCCGTCGTCGAACCCGTCCCAAGACCCACTATCATCCCATCATTCACGTAAGTTAGTGCTGCCTCAGCGACTAATTGTTTCTCCTGTTCATACATCCGCATCCCTCCCTACATTTCTGTTCCCGTTTCGATTCGTCTTCAATCGACGGAGAGAGAGGATTCCGTTAATGTCAAGTACTGCTCAATTGCCTGGATGAGCGGTTGCTGGGCTTCCATCCAAAACGCGACAGATGTCGGATCAGCGTCGAGATGACGTTTAACGATCTCATCGATCGTCGCTTGACCGGAATTATGCATGATGGCTTCAAAGACTGCCGAAAATTGATTCGGATCCGCTTGAACCGTCTGATACAGACTATTGCTGAGCAGATAACCGATCGTGTAGGGAATGTTGTAGAACGCAAGATTCGGATTGAACAAGTGACTGATGTACATCCATTTATAGCGCGCCGGTTCAGGCAATACTGGACCATAGGCTAACCGTTCTTCCTCTTGCAGGAGTTCACTTAACCGTTCGGCACTGACCGTCCCTTGCTGACGTTCCGCATAAAAACGTTGCTCGAACCGGAACATCCCGGGAACGATGCTGGCATATTTCAGCCCTTCCCGGATCTTGACTTCAAGCAAAGCAAGCACTTCCTCGCGTTCCGTTGTCTCTTTGATAGCAGCATCGAGCACTAGATTCTCCATGAACGTCGAAGCTGTTTCCGCGATGCTCGTTCCTTTGAGTTGATTTAAATACGGTTCGTCTTGCAGTAAATAATTATGATAGGCGTGACCGAATTCATGCGCGAGCGTCGCAACGTCCGGATAACTGTCGCGATACGTCATGAAAATCCGGCTCTCCTTGGCAATCGGGAATGCGGCACAGAATCCGCCTTCCGCTTTTCTAGGACGATTCTCTGCATCAACCCATCCCTTACTAAACACGTTTTCAGCAAAAGTACCGAGTCGCGGATTCAATCGTTTGAATTGTGTCGTGACGATGGTCTCTGCCATCTCAAACGGAATGTGACGGGCGGAGCGATAGGTGTTCGTCTCAAAATCATGCCATTCTCCCGTCACCCGCTCCGCCTGGGCAATCTTGCGAGCGTAATAGGCGTGAAAGAGGTCGCGGTGTTGATCAAGTGCTTCCATCATCGCTGTTAGGCTCGCTTCCGAGATCCGGTTCTGCTCAAGCAACTCAGTCAATGGTTGCTCCCAGTTCCGCATCTTGTAGGATTGCAATCTGAAGCCAGCAATCCGGTTCAGAATCGTCGCAAACAGGTCAGCTTCCTGTGCACACGCGGTGTCAACCGCTGTCGCTGCCGATAGACGAGCCGAACGGTCAGGTGCGAACATCGCTTCGTGTAGCCCTTGACCGATCGTGACCTGCTTATTATCCAAGTCGACGCGTAATGCCATGAAACGCTGTTTGTAGAGCTGCCCCCAGCCTTGGAACCCATCCACACCGAGATCCTGCAATAAGTGTTCCTGAACCAGTGGTGCACGACGCGACTGGATGTCACGGCGTTCGTTCAAGAAAAAGGCGTATGGTGAACCCGTGACGAGCTCCTCCCACTCTTCTTGTGACAGTGCGGCTATCTTCGTATCGAGTGCTGCTGCCTCACTGCGCACCATCGCTTGCACGATTTCGATCTCTTCGAGCAATGGATGGACTTCTGAGCGCGTGACATCTTCAGCGTACAGACAATAAATGAAGTCGCTCCATTCCTCGACGTCGCGCGCGACTTGCTGATAACGCTCGACCTGTTTTGCCACATCAATCGGCCGATTCGACAATGCTGTTTGTATGGAAGCGATACCTGCTTTGACATCATCAATCGTGTAGAGTGTCTCTAATTGCCATCGTGTGTGTTTCATGCTTTTCCTCCTATGCGTGATCTATTCGTTCTTTCATTCGTGAGGACACTCGACTTCTCCTGTATTTTCCATCAGACACAAAAAAACTCCTTCAGCCATTGACTGAAGGAGGACATCCTCATAAGACGAAGAAGTAGACACATAGGAAGTGCGCTAGGCTACCCAGTAGTACGAAGATATGGAAGATTTCATGGAATCCAAGATGTTTGAACGATAAGATCCGTGGCTTCAGCCCATAGATGATGCCACCAATCGTGTAGAAGATACCACCAAGGAACAATAACCCGATGCCGAGCGGTGATAAAACTTGCGCAAGTGGTGTGATCGCAAATACCATGATCCAGCCCATTCCGATGTAGAGCGTCGTTGATAACCAACGTGGACTGTTGAACCAAACCAATTTAAAGGTGATTCCAGAGACTGCAATCAACATGACGATGCTGAACAAGACCCAACCAGTCGGGCCGTTCAGACTGACGAGGCAAAACGGTGCGTAAGACCCGGCAATCAACAGATAAATCATCGAATGATCCAACCGACGCCAGATTGCGATCGCCCGGTCGCTCGCAAGCACCATATGGTAGGTCGCTGAGACGGCATAGAGCGCCATCATACTGACACCAAAAATAATCGCTGCAACGATCGCAAGTGATGCCCCCCGTTCTAACGATGCCTTGATGACAAGTGCCAGTAACCCGACAAAAGCAAAGACAGCCCCTCCAAGATGCGTTAATCCATTAATCGGTTCTCTCATATAAGCTTTCACTTTCGTTCCTCCCCTGATATGTAGTTTCGAATACTACATGGCGTTATATACGTATTCTATCATATGATGGAGAAGTAGAAAGTCCTATTTTAGCGATTTTGGAGGTTTTTTATGACACATTCTGACGACACGAGACACGATCGTCAATTACGGCTCGAGGATATCCCGAATATCGATCTCTATATGGATCAAGTCATCCAACTGTTCGAGCGGACATTCGAGGAAACGACGCGAAGTGCAGACGAGACGATTTTGACGAAGACGATGATCAACAATTATGCCAAAAAGAAATTATTCTTTCCGGTCACGAATAAAAAGTACACGAAGGAGCACTTGATTCTGATCAGCTTGATCTATCAATTGAAAAGTTCGTTTTCGATCAATGATATCAAGACGATTCTCGCGCCCTTGAACGAAGGGATCGAACAGGATCAACTCGATCTTGAAGGATTTTACCGTGACTATCTCATGTTAGCAGAACAAAATACAGCTCGCTTCGTAACGGAACAAGAAGCTTTGACCGCCTCGACGACCGACCCACTGGAACAGATCTTAGCGATGGCTCATATGAGTAACTTGTACCGGCGCGCAGCAGAACACTTGATAGACACCCAACTGAAAAAATAAGAGAACGCTTTCGCTGCGTGATACACTATACGAAAAGGCAGAGGAGGAACAGTCATGGAGATCGCGACGACTTTCTTGCGACAGCTGGATCACATCGGACCAGAATTCAGAACCTATCAGGATGGCATTCTCATCGAACTGGCATTCGACCGGACGATCGGAACGGAGCAGGTTTCCGCAAGTGTGTTGCTTGAGACAGCAGATGACTTAAAAATACGGTTGCGTACACAAACGACCCAGGCATTATTGCTTGCTTCGAAGATTCATGCCTTTGACGCCCACACACCGAGTCGGATTGCTGAGATGATGTCGATTCATGGCTATTTTAAATCGCATCGCTTGTCGCATCCCTTGAATGCCTACTCTACTGCCCTTTTCATCAGCCGTCTTACTCCACAGGACGCGGTACTTGAACGAACGGTACAATTATACACACGCCTCAAAAAACAACATCGGTTCATCGTGTCACCGCTATTGATCTCTTTCGTCTATTTTCACGATACGACACGCGGTGAGTTAGACGAACTCGCCTCGCGTATCGAAACGGTCTATCAACGACTCAAACGACGGTTCGGACGCGCTCAACAGACGTATGTCGTCGCCTTGATATTCGCTTTATTGCCTGAAGACGATTGGGATCGCTATATCGCACAAGTGGAGGCATCCCGTAAGATACATCGTAAACACCATGTTCCGCTGTCGTTCCACGGCATGCTTGCGTTACTCGGTGATCCAAACGTTCACGCTTCGTCACTCGAACGGATGGCAGAGGCGTTACGCTCCGATTTACATTTTAAATACCGGAAGGACTTAGTCTATCTGACAGCAATCCGATTGTATTTAAGTCAACAAAAGATCCTGCAACAACTCTTCCCATCTTCGATTCTCCCACCGGACGGCGCTGACGCGATTCCGTTCTTACTCTTCCCTATTGATTTGACCGACACGTCCCATGCGACGGACGGCGGGATCGACGGAGGATTTGATGGTGGTGGTGACGGCGGGGGCGAGTAATCATTCAAGAACAATACAGCAAAAAGGGCAATCGACGCGTGGCATTACTGCCGAACGTCGATTGCCCTTATTTATAGTTATTCTTTATCTTGCTGGTCTTCATCAGACGGCTGGACATCGCCATCTTCATCTGAAGCATGGGACAAATCGGGTGCTTCTTCACTCGAAGCATCGTCATCTGGTCGTTCTGTTTTCTCAGCATCTTGTTCTTGCTCTTGGTGCTTCGATTCTTTTTCCTCTTTTGAAGATTCCGGTACATTCGTATGGTCTTGCGGATCACGCCCCGCAATCTCATCCTTCGTCATACGGTTCCCTGAAGTAATCGGATCCGTCTCTTTATCGTGTTGATTCGCCATTTGGCATCCCCCTTAAAATGTACTTGTTCCACATTTTAAAGTATTCCCGACTGAAGAACGATTAAACCTCGGCGTGCCCGCGAACAATGTCCTCGATGAGTAATTGGTCAATTGGCTGAGGGTGATGTACCTCATAGCCTTGCACATAAAGGTCCTCATCCAGCAGTTGAATCTGTTGGAGTTGAGACGCGGTCTCAACCTCTTGAATCACGAGCGCGATGTTCAGCACAGACGTCAACGAATGAACAGACCGAATCATCGAGCGCTCCAACTGATTTTGGACGAGGCGACGCGTAAAGATTGGATCAAGCTTGACCGCTTGAACAGGTAAACGCAATAACGAATTGAGTGATGCGTAATGACTTCCAAAATGATCGACGGTCAAACGATAGCCTGCTTGACGCAATTGTTCCAACCGGTTGATCGCAAAACGGCGACGTGTCTGCAGTACTTCTTCCCGAATTTCAAGAATGAGTCGTTCATTCGGGAAGTATGACTCCTCTGTCAGTCGGAGCAACTCGGAAAATAGTTGATCTGACTCGAACTGATTCGCCGACAGATTGACGGCGACGGAAATCTTACGTCCAAATGTCTCCTCCAAGCGCCGTTGATCCAGGATTGCCTGACGGATCGTAAATCGACCGATGTCTGGGAAAATCTCCATCTTCTCGGCAATCGGAATAAAATCCGTCGGACTGACGAACCCAAGCACTGGATGATTCCAGCGTAGAAGTGCTTCTACCGCGACATAATGTTCTTGTTTCGCATCGACGATCCATTGGTAATAAAGCTCGAACTGCCCTCGTTTCAGTGCATGCGACAGCTCTGATTCAAGGACCGATGCAAACGGGTGTTGCTCCGCATGTCGGTTCGGATTGACGAACGAGGTCCGACGTTTCCCGTCGTGTTTCACTTGTTGCATCAAGGCTTCCGCTGCATAAATCTGCGTCTGACGACTCGCCATGTCACCGGTCAGGAGACTGACCCCAGACGATGCCGTCACGTGAATCGGTTCGTCCGCGACACCAACGATCGGTTGTTCAATCGCTTCCGTGACGATGCGAGCGTACTCTTCTGCATGCTGTTCGAATTCCTGTTCCTGCTCAAGTGCCGCTAAGACGACGAATTCATTACCATCCATTCGTCCGACGACATGATTCGGTAATGGAACATATTTCAGCCGGTTTGCAATTTCGCGCAATACTTCGTTCCCGGATCGGTATCCATGCATTGCATTGATCGCATGAAAACGATCGAGGTTCAAGACCATCAAAAAGGCCGGATGGATCGTCACACTCGAAATCAAACGATTCATATAGCGTTCGTTATAGACGTCGGTCAGGGCATCCTTAATGACGTATGTTTCGACATTGATTGATTTACTGATGATATCTGCATATCGTTCAACGAGCGCGATGTCCTGTTCCTTGAAGTCGAATGGTTGATCGTCAAAGGCACATAACGTGCCAATTTTCTCGTTCTCTGCGTTTTTGATCGCCACCCCTAAAAAGCTACCGTTTCCAAGTGCTTTCGTGACCGGATGATTGACCGTCAATGGATCATTGAGCAATTCATTGATCGAGACCTTCCCATCCGTCTCATCGACGACCAGCTTACAGAGGACATGTTGGAAGACATGGGTCGAGCCTTCTTCGATCAACTGACGGTCTTGGTTGATTGCTTTAACGACAAAATTGCTGTAAGAATCGTTTAATGCAAAAAATAATGTATTGACGCCGATTCGTTCACTCAGTTTTTCAAGAATTTCTTCGACGAGTGGATGCAAAGCTTCATAACGAATGTGTGAGTTATTATTCACCGTGTCTTCCTCCTTTCTGGTTCTGTCGTGGTCATACGTCAACTGGAAGTTGAATGATGAAGGTACTACCTTTTCCTTCCGTCGATTGAACGGAAATCGCTCCTCCATGATCGAGCACGATCATTCGGCAAATCGCGAGCCCTAAGCCGGTTCCGCCGATTTTACGTGTATCCGAATTATCGGCTCTATAAAACTTATCAAAAATGTAAGGTAGGGCTTTCTCTGGTATACCGAGCCCTTCGTCCGAAATCTCAATCCGTAATTGATCCGATTGGTTTGACCCTTTGATCCGGATTGCGCCGCCCTCAGGCGAATATTTTATCGCATTCATGATTAGGTTCGTAAACAGTTGCTTCATCTTCTCACTGCTGGCTGATACCGTATAGTCTCCTGATTCGAACTGAACACTGATTCGGTGTGCCTGACTCGCAAGATCAAACATCGGCTTCATCTCGAATATCAACTGTTTCAAATCAAGGGGTTCTTTTTGCGTGCCCTGCGTCGAATCTTCCCCTTTCTGAATTTCCAGGATATCATTGATCAATTCCGCTAATCGAACGGTTTCCGAATGAATCGTCTGCAAATACCGCTTTTGGCGCTTCGGATCGACTTCTCGTTTCATCAGTAACTCCGTAAAGCCCATGATGGAAGAGAGCGGTGTCCGCAACTCGTGCGATACGATCGAGACGAACTCTGCCTGTTTAAGATCGAGTTCCTTGTCTTTCGTCACGTCGCGTAAGACGAGCATCATTCCCCATTCGACGTTCGCGATCGCAATCCGTTCAGCGTAGGCACTGAGTAATAAGTTCCCACGAAACGCCGAGAGTTCGATTGTTTCTCCCGGAATATCCCCGTTCATTAGTTGACCGATATAGTCATGAAGTGCGTCCGGCTGATCGACATGCTCAAACAGCGACGTCGCCCGTTCATACGCATGACGGAATCCTTGCGCTTGATTGACGAGCTTCGGGGGAAACATGTTCAACAATGCTTGGTTTGCATAAATCTGTTCTCCGCTACTCTCGATATATAGGACAGCTTCCCGAATCGAGTCCAGTAGCTGATACGTCTTGATTTTTTCATGCTCCATCTGATGGAACAACAGATGGCGCTCAAGCGTCATCCCGAGTTTTCGTGATAGATCAAGTAAGTCCCCGACTTGCTCTAGATTGAACTGAGCGAAGGCATGACGAACATAAAGCAATCCGACGACTTGTCCGTTGCTTGGGGACTGGACCGGGATTGCCGACTCGAACTGCTCACTGATTGGCAACTGAACCGATTTACGCATGACGAACGCCCGACGTAAGACCGAATATTGATCGAGATCTTTTTCGATCAGCTCCATCTCGTCGATGCCTTGCGCGACGAAATGATTCAATTGTTCACGACGGTACAAGAGGATGGCACCTTCTTTTACATCGAGCAGTTGCAACAGAATCGTCAGGACGGTCTCACAGGCCGCTTCGACATTTTGTGTCGCTAGCGCTTCCATGATTTCATTACGTTGCTTCAATTTCAGTTCGACTTCCCGTAAATTCTGTTGTAACCGATTGATTTCACGTTGATCGAGTGAAGTGAGTCGTGCCTCAGCTGATGCCGGAACCGTTCCTTGGCGCAATCGGTAAGGACGGTCCTTCGAGTGGTCGCGTAAAATTCGTTTCAACGTGCATCCTCCTTTCTGAATTCATTCCTGTTTCAAATTATAGCATGGTCCTTGCTGTATCAACAGTTCAAGTACATTCTTACTTATATGATGGTGTGCACTAATGCACGAAATGCTTCTTCAAATGCCCGATCCGCATCACGTGTCCGTTTTTTCGGTCCTTTCGTCCGTCCACCGGCTCGTCGGATTTGTTGTCCGACATGCCGTGTATGAAGTAATAAATCAATATTATCGTTCGTGAACTCACGACCGTTTTGGTCCATTGCGAGTCCTCCTCGCGCTAAGACGAGTGCTGCTAAACCGTAGTCTTGGGTCACGACGAGATCGCCACGTTTCATCCGATTGACGATTGCGTAATCGACAGCATCTGGACCTTGTCCGACCGTAATCGTCGTCGCCCCCTCCCGCATCATCTGGTGTGCTGTATCACAAACTAAAAAGACGTCACGTCCCTGTCGGTGTCGAACGACGAGATCGACAACGGGACATCCGTCCGCATCTACGAAAATAGACATCTGCATCCTCCCTTGTTGGTTCCACTATCAGTGTCACAAACCAAAAGATTTCTTGTCAAGTCGCGTTTCCCATTTGACCGTTTCTTCGTTCTTTCGGACAATGGAAAAGAGAGGATGTGTTGAAATGAACGCTGCGACGTTCCAATCTTTTTACCTGTTATTGAAAAAAACGAAACCCCCGGTCGGATTATTATCCGCTGCCGTTTCCGTCTCCGTCATCCAAGCGCTGGCTGCGCTCGCCATTCCTTGGTTCTTAAAGACGTTGATTGATGGTTTTACTGTCGATCGACTGACACCACAATTGATCAGTTTATTTGTGATTGTTTTCCTCGTCCAAGTCGTCGCGAACGCTTTATCGATCTATTGGTTACAGATCGTCGGTCAACGGATCGTCGCCAATTTACGAACGCTTCTATGGAAGCATCTATTAGCGCTATCGATTCCGTTCTATGATGAGACGAAATCCGGTGAGCTCGTCTCACGACTCAATAGTGACGCTACGACACTCCAGCAATTGCTGTCGGAGCAACTCGTCCGCCTGCTGACATCACTCGTCTCGATCATCGGAGCGATCACGATTCTGTTCTTCCTCGACTGGCAGATGACACTCGTTATGGTCATCGCTGTACCCGTGACGCTACTAATCATCATCCCGCTCGTGCGGAAGCTGCATAAGATATCCCGTGAGACTCAGAAGGAACTCGCAGGATTATCCGGTTTTTTTGCCGAGATGCTTGGTGAAGTCCGACTCGTCAAATCGCAAGCGACTGAATCCTATGAGCTCGACCGTGGGAAAACTCGCATTGAGAATCTTTATGGCTATGGCGTCAAGGAAGGACGAATCCAAGCCCTCTTGTTGCCAATCTTTAACGTCACCTTGACGACGATGTTGATCTTGATCATCGGCTTTGGTGCCTACCGCGTCGCGACGAACCAGATCACAGCAGGTGAACTCGTCGCCTTCTCACTCTATTTGTTTCAAATCATGACGCCACTCGTGACGATGACTGAATTCATCACGAAGTTACAGAAGGCTCGCGGGGCGACAGAGCGAATCATCGAGCTTCTCGATGAGACACCGGAAGCACCTGGTCAAGTTGACGCACTTCGTCCGTTTACAGACGTCACGGTCGATCACCTATCGTTCGGATATAATGAGACGCCGATCTTGCAGGATGTAAGTTTTACTTTACCACGCGGCAAGACGACAGCGATCGTCGGTCCGAGTGGCTCCGGGAAGACGACATTATTTGCGTTACTTGAGCGATTTTATCAACCGACGTCAGGACAAATCCGTCTCGGAGATCAACCCATTTCTGATTTGACGTTATCGTCTTGGCGACAGGCAATCGGTTATGTCGCGCAGGATTCCCCCGTCTTATCAGGAACGATCCGTGACAATCTCGTCTACGGTCTGACAGATGACATCAGTGAAGACAAAATCCGTGCGGCTGCACGGATGGCGAATGCCGATACGTTCATTGAACGATTCCCGGAAGGTTATGCGACTGAAATCGGAGAACGGGGCGTCAAGTTGTCTGGTGGTCAACGCCAACGGATTGCGATCGCACGTGCACTCCTCCGAGATCCGGAAATTCTATTGCTGGATGAAGCCACGTCAAGCCTCGACTCCGAGTCCGAGCGGGTCGTTCAGGAAGCACTCGAGCGATTGATGGTCGGACGGACGACGTTCGTCATCGCCCATCGTCTCGCGACAGTTCGTCATGCCGATCAAATCATCGTCCTTGAAGATGGTCGGATTTCCGGCATCGGGACACATGATCGTCTTGTCGTCGATAATCCATTGTATAATAAGCTCGTAACGCAACAATTCATCGGCACGGAACGTGCAAGGGGGAATCACGTATGAAGACAGTCGGTTTCATCGGATTAGGTGTCATGGGACAAGGCATGGTCCGCAATCTGCGCAAGGCAGGTTTTTCAGTCAAAGGATACAATCGTACGAAAGAAAAAGGACTCGTCCTTGAAGCAGATGGTGTCGAAATCGTCGATACGATTCAAGACGTCGTCACGGACGTCGACGTCGTCATCTCGATCGTCGGTTATCCGCAAGACGTCGAGCAGATCTACTTCGAAGACGGAATCCTCGATCATGCGGCACCAGGAACGATTCTGATCGATATGACGACATCCAGTCCGGCTCTTGCAGAACGCATCGCGAAGGAAGCGGCAGCAAGCGGTCTTCAGGCACTGGACGCACCTGTCACAGGTGGTGACCTCGGTGCGAAGAACGGGACACTCGCCATTCTCGTCGGTGGTGAAGAAGCGGCTTTCGTACAAGCGAAGCCATTATTCGAAGCGATGGGAAAATCGATTTCACTCTTCGGTGGTCCTGGTAAAGGACAATCAGCGAAACTCGCGAACCAAATCGCAATCGCCGGCTCAATGATCGGAACAGCGGAGATGCTGTTGTTCGTCACGCGGTCCGGGATTGACCCGACGCAATTCATCGAGACGATCAAATCTGGTTCTGCCGGTAGCTGGAGTCTTGAGAACTTGATTCCACGCGTCATCGCTGAAAACTACTCACCTGGTTTTTTCGTCAAACACTTCATCAAGGATATGCGGCTTGCCCTCGAACGCGGCGCTGAGATGGGCATCGCGACACCTGGTCTTGCACTGACGAAGGATTTATATGAACAACTTGCTGAGTTGGGTCATGCTGATTCCGGTACACAAGCGCTTTATCTGTTGCTCGCCGAACGTTCACGCGCTTCGGTAGAATGAGCAAAAGCCTGTACGCTACGTCTACTGACGTAATGTACAGGCTTTTTTCGTTCATCCCTCGACGGATGATTGACGTGTTGGTTTCAAGCGTTCATAGAAGTGTGCCATCGTCGTATCGAAATACGGCGTCAAGAAGATGACCCCCACAGTACTAAGTAGTGCGAGGATACCCCAGCCGATGAAACTCAGGTAAAGCATGATCAGTTCACGCTTATGCCCTTTCATCATCCGACGACTCTCACCGAGGACTTGCCAAAACGACAATTCCGGTCGGTCGACCAAGATATACGGAACGAGGCGATACGCTAGATAAAAGTACAATGCCGGTAAGATCAAAAATGATCCGACATAGACCAATACCGTCACGATCGCGTAAGCGGCAATCGTCCGGAAAGCACGTCGAAACGAAGAAAATCCTTCGAATAACGTTCCGATTCCGGCAGACTCCCCGCGGGTGAAACGTAAGTAAGCAATCGTTCGTCCGACCGTCACCGGAGCAAGGACGATCGTTACGACCATGTTCAGTCCGATGAAACGGACCATGCTGTCGATGTCATCTTGGTCAAAGGACATCCGGCTTGCAGCGAGCGCAAAGATAAGGAAGTAGATGATCGAGATGCTTAGCCCGACCAGCCAGCGTCCTTTTAACGTACCAAGGGCGTCTTGTTTTAATTGTTTTGGTATCATGTCGTACTCCTTCATTTCCACTATTTCCATCTTTGATTCTAGCGTAGTCCCGTTGAAAAACCTAGTTATCCCACTCTGCTTTTCAAGCGCGTCACGGAATCGTCGAAAATCCGTCACGAAGACATACAAAAAAATCCATTTCTCTCATCTCATCAGATTCGAAAAATGGATTCGTTCGGTATAGGATTAGCCAAGAAGTCGCGTCAATGCTTCAACACGTTCTTTTTGAATGATACCGTCTTGTAAGACAGCGGATCCCACATGCAGTTCCGATGCCTTCGTCGCTTCAAGAAGCGTTTCCGCATTCTCAAGCGTGATTCCGGACCCTGGTAAGATGATCAAGTCCGGATAGTCTGCAATCAAACGTGCGATTGTCTCTTTACCTTCTAGTGCCGTCGCTTGACCACCTGACGTCAAGATCCGGTCGACTTCCGGAAAATCAGCGAGTACTTCTGCCGCTTCAAGAATATCACGACTACTGTCGATTGCTCGGTGGAACGTCAATGACAGTTCCCCTTTATGTTTGATGATGCGACCGAGGAAACCTTCGTCGACACGACCGTCTGCTGTCAATGAGCCGACGACGATCCCGGCTGCACCGAGTTCACGGATCAAGTCAATATCCGTGATGATTGTCTCCTCATCTGATTTCGAATAGACGAGCGACTTACTATGTGGTCGCACGAGGACGTGAACCGGAATCTCGACCGTCGAGACGACTTGACGGATCAGTCCGTAGCTCGGCGTCAATCCCCCTTCGGATAATGCGGAAACGAGCTCGATCCGGTCCGCTCCGGCTTGTTCTGCTGCGACCGCTTCTTCTACGGTCGATGCGATGATTTCTAACATGATGCATCCCTCCCGCATCAGTGTATCATGAGACGACCATCCAGTTCACGCGTTCGTTGAACAGTTTCATCTCCCACGATGGTGGATAGGAGGCTGGACTGAGAACGATCTTCGCACGGCGGAACTCCGCCACCTTATATTTACGATTGCCCTGGAATTCATCATTTGCCAAAAAGGCATAGACGTCCTTCGTACAACTGATGACGGCTTTTTGAATCAGCGAGGATTCAATATCATCGCTGACGAATCCACGCTCGATTTCAGCACCGTCAAACGATAGAAAACAGGCATCAAAAGCGTAAGCATCGAGCGCCTGCAAGACTTCGACTCCGACCGTCTGCCCGTAGGCATCGACTGTCCCACCGAGTAATCGAATTTCACCTTTGAACGGTCCCGTCTTACGGCACTGCTCCAAGTGACTAGCGACCATCAGTGAGTTCGTAACGATCGTCGCGTTTCCCGTTAAATAAGGTAACAAATGCTCGACCGGTTCTCCCCGTCCGAGAAAGATACAGGAATAGTCACTGAGCCACCCTTTCGCATAGCGCGCTAAACGGCGGGACAGCTGATCCGTTCGCCGTGAGATCGGCGTCTCCCGTTTTCCTCCTTGATAGATAGCACCGCCATAGACACGCTTCAATTGACGTTCGCGTTCCAACTCCTCTAAGTAGCGTCGTACCGTTTCTCCCGAGACATCGAGACGTTCGATCAAATCCTTCGTCATGACTTTCCCTTCCTCTTCCAGCCATTCCATGATGCGTGATTTCCGCTCTTCTCCTAATAACGACACGTGCGCTTCCCCCTTTACAGACCAGTTCTAGTTCTAGTGTAGCGAACGTCTGTAAAGGTCTTGTAAATCCGATGTAAATAAACGTGTAGTTCCTATGAAATGTCGTTGAATTCGTCCGTTATCCGACTCTTTCATCAAACGAAAGACGCGCCTGCCTCTCAATGAGTGAGATGCAGGCGCGTCATTAGTCGTTCATTCAGACGATTTCTTTGCAAAGAGTGGAATCTTAGACTCTGTTCCTTGGCGAATCCGTTGGATGTTATCACGGTGCTTGAAGATGACGAACAACGCAAGAACCGTAAAGAACGTCGGAACGATCCAATCGTTCGTCAAGATGCCGATCGTGATCGACACGACAATCCCGACACTTGCTGCGACGATCGAACTGAGCGAGACCATCCGGCTCAGGCGAAGTGTCGTCAAAAAGGATACGAGCAGAAAGATGAAGAGAATCGGACTCGTCACGAGCAACATCCCACCAGACGTCGCGACTGCCTTTCCGCCCTTGAACTTTGCGAAAATCGGATAGATATGACCGACGACAGCAGCTAATCCAGCAAACAGTGGATGCACATCCGCGCCCATTAAGATCGGAACAAGGCTCGCGACGGCTCCTTTTCCAAGATCACCGATCAAGACGATGATTCCTGCCTTTTTCCCCAAGACACGGAACGTATTCGTCGTTCCGAGATTCCCGCTACCTTGTTGACGAATATCGATCCCGTGTCCCCATTTCCCGACAAGTAATGCGAACGGAATCGAACCAAGCAGATAGCCAAGAACCAAAATCCCTATGATTTCAATCATAGTCAACCTCCAACCTCTTAGTGACCGACTTTCATATATTCCTCAAGAGTCTGTCCGTTATTTTTAATTTGTGTCGCGACATCGACTCCGACATAACGAATGTGCCATGGCTCATACGTATAACCCGTCCGCGACTGGAAACCACGGTCGTAACGAACGATGAAGCCGAACTTCGCTGCGTTATTCGCGATCCATTTTCCTTCTTTCGTATCACCAAGAGCGGCTGTTAATCCATTACCTACACTTGGTGCCGAAATATCAAAAGTGAGACCTGTCTGGTGTTCACTGTGACCAGGGCGTGCTGAATATTGATCAGCAGCTGCCTTGCCGTCACGTGCGACATAATTATTATACAATACTTTTTGACGTGCGCCGGAACGGAATCCGCTGACAGCGTTCAATGTCACGCCTTCTTTTTTAGCAGCAGCGAACATCTTTTCCATCTGTTTCGCAGCTGGTGCTCGCATGTAGCTTTGTTCAAGTACACCCGAATAGGAGAAGCTGACGTTTGGAACGACGAGATCCGACGGCTTGTAGTCGATTGGCAAGCTATACTTCTTGTTGACGACGACGAGCATTCCAAGCGAAAGATCGGCTTTGGCATCTGCTGATTTATCGACGTCTGGCGTCTCATCTTCTGGTTTCGATGGTTTTTCCTGCTCTGGATCCTGAGACGAACTATCCGGTTTATCCGTCGATTCGTCCTTTTTGTCTTCTGTTTTGTTCTCTGCTGCAGGTGTATCATCTTTCTTTTCTGTTTCATCCTTCGTTGCCTCATCCGAAGATCCTTGGTCCTCTTGTGTCGTCTCATCGGAAGATTTGTCTTCAGATGACTTGTCTTCTTGTTTTGCATCTTCTGACGTATCGTCTTTCGTTGTTTCATCTGTTTTGTCTGTTTTGTTTGTTTCTTCTTTGTTCGTGTCTTTTGCTGTGTCTTCTTTTTTCGTTTCGTCTTTTGATTGTGTTGTCTCATCTGATTTCTGTTCAGTTTTCGTCGTATCGTCCGCTTGTTGATCTCCAGGATTACATCCTGCAAGGAGAAGCGCTAACGTACTAACGGTTACGATTTTTTTCATGAGTAAGACCCCTCTTCTTTTTATGCTTCTCTATGTTACCGCTAATTGTTCCATCCGTCGAGCCTACTTCCAACAGATGGACTAAGACCCTACCTTACTTCAGCTTCTTTATTTTCGCAAATGATTCTGACTTTGTCATCGGTCGTTAGTACCAAGTGCTAAATTTTACTGTTCAGGGTGCAATTAAAAAAAAGCGGAACCGATTCAATAAAATCGATCCCGCTATTGTTGTACATCTTCACGCTTCCGTTAAGAGTGCTGCGTCCGTCTCACTCATCTTCTCGTAGATGTCGTGCCAGTTTGGGAACACCTTCGGCAAACGAATCGGTCGGAAGTTTTCCTTCTTGACGACGACATGTGTCGTCTTTGCCGATACCGCAAGTTTTCCGTCTGGATGCTTGACGGTATAACCATAAATCGTCCGTAAGCCATCGTAATGATCAATCCAGACCGTGACGACCGCCGTATCACCGTACGTCAACGAGCGCTTATAATCGAGATTGACATTCGTAACCGGGGAGACATAACCCGCATCTTCCATCTCCTTGTAATTAAGACCCAAGGACTGGATTAATTCTGTCCGTGCCAGTTCCAGATAGACGAGATAGTTCGAATGATAGACGATGCCCATCATGTCCGTCTCGGCGTACCGAACAGGTATTTCAATCGTATGCATGTAGCTTCCCCCTTAAAAATCCTCTTTTTCAAGATAGGACCATTCTGAACCGGATAAGCTAACTTTGTCAATTAATCGCATCGATTGTTTCGCGATCGCCTGTTCGACGATCGTGATCGCCGCCCGTGCGTTTCCGTTCGGAACGACATCAATCTTCTCGGTAAGCGTCTGTCGCGCGTCCTCCGTCAGCTCATATCCGAATCGTGCCGCATATCCTTCAATGATTTGAATCAACTCGTCTGGCGAATAATTTGGGAAGTGGAACGACCGCTTGAAGCGCGACTTCAATCCCGGATTACTCGCGAGCAAGGCGTTCATTTGTTGCTCGTAACCTGCAAGGACGACGACGAGATTGTCTTGATGTTTCGTCATCTCATCCACGAGCGTATCGATGGCTTCCTTCCCGAAGTCATTTGCTCCACCGTTTAACGCATAGGCTTCATCAATGAATAAGACACCACCCAGCGCGTCTCGAATCGCGTCGCGTGTCTTTTGCGCGGTCTGTCCGACATATCCGGAGACGAGGTCAGCTCGGCTGACGACTTTCAAGTGTCCGCGTTTTAAATAGCCGCATTGTCGTAAGACATCGGCATAAAGCTGAGCGACAGTCGTCTTACCGGTTCCACTATTGCCGCTAAAGACCGCATGCAGTTCGACCGGTAATACCTTATAACCGGCTTCACGACGGCGTTTTTGCATTGATAATAAGGCTTCGATCTGTTTCAATTCATCCTTTAGATCAGACAATCCGACGAGCGAAGCGATCCGTTCTTCTACCGTCGCGTCCGGTTCTTGCACCATCTCGAAGTCTTCTTGTTCGAGTAAGGCAAAGTCTTCGTGACTGGCACTCTCTCCAAGGCTTGATCCCTTCTTGAAGATCGCATCAAGCACGATATTACGGACGGCGCGTCCATTTCCGAAACTGGCGTCAACTCGTTCTCGCTCAAGCCGTCCGAGCAACGCCCGCTCTGCTTGTTCCGTCAAGACGTAATCGTTCGCGGTCGCGATCGAACGTCCGATGGCGAGCAGCTCCTGATCCGTATAGTCAGCGAGTAGATAATGATTTGACTCCGGGAAACGACTCCGGAGTCCAGGATTCGCCTTCAGGAAATCACGCATCTCTTCTGGGTATCCAGCAAGCACAACCGCAAATCGCCCTGCATATTCCCCACTCGTCATCGCAGCGACGAGCGTATCGATCGCTGCCTGCCCATAGTCGTTCCCACTTTGTCCGGCACGCTTTAAGGCGTAGGCTTCATCGATGAAGAGTACACCTCCGACAGCTTCCCGGACCTTGCTCATGACCTGTTCTTCCGTCTGTCCGACGAAGGCACCGACGAGCGACGAACGATCCGTCTCGACGACTTCCGGTCGTTCGAGTAGTCCGAGTTCATGGTAGATCTTCGCCATCAGACGGGCAAGGGTCGTCTTTCCGGTTCCGGGATTACCCATGAAGATCATGTGTAGCGATGGTTGATCGCTTGAACGGTAGCCATCTTCCGATCGTTTTTGTTGATACTTCAAGAAACGATACATATGATGGACCCGTTGTTTGATGTCTTCGAGACCAATCATCGCGTCAAGTTCCTCGAGTGCTGAACGTTCGACTTGTTTGCTTTCGACAGGGAGCAAAGCGACGACACGTTTGAGATCCTGGATCGTCGTCGCTTTCAGTTCCGTCATCTCGCGGAACGCTTCCCGGGAATAGAAGCGCTCTTGTAGGCTATCGACGAATGTCTGTGCTGTCTGTTCAAGCGTGGCACTCGAACGCAGTAATGCCGTTCCAGCCTCGAACAGTTCCGTCCAGCGTCCGGCATCCAACCGACGAAGTCGTTCCGTCAGTTCGACGATTTGTTCCGTCTCCTCGACGATTTGACTTGCTTGGAGAATCAGTTCCTTCGTCGCTGATCGTTTGGCGTTCGCGTTGTCCGTCTCGCGAATCGTCGGAAACGTATGCGCGACAAGGCGCTGATACGTACTTTGTAATTGTTGTTCCGTCAACAACTGCTCAAGACGGGCTGGCAAACGACCATGCTGACGGATTTCTTGCATCCAACTCTCAGCTAAGGCATCCAGTCGTCCTGTCATGATATAGCGATGTTCGACGAGTAACGCCAAGATGCGGACGAGTGCTTCCGTCTCTCCAAGCAACCGGCTACTTTGAGCATAACGTAGCGCGAGCACCTCCTCGACCTTCGCGCCCTCTTCCCACGCTTTGATTTGATTGAACATCTCCTCTTTCGAGAATGCTTCCATGTTGAACCTCCTGCGTCTCGAAAAAACCGACTTTGCCCGCTACCGTTTCGTAGCGTCATCGCCGGTCGTTTCTTGTTTATTTTGCTTTTAACCAATCCGGATCGAACGTATCGATCGTTTCAAAACTCTTCATCTTGACAGAGTAGAACAATTTACCGTTATTGCGTGACTCCGCACCGAGTACTTTCGAACGGTCGGAAGCGACATAATACGTTGCTTGTTCTTGGTTGTTTTCTTTATCGAAGATCGATGGATATTGTTTGATCCATTCTTCTGGTACCGTGCTGGACGGTTCTTTTTTCACATACACGTCCGCTGCCATTCCGGCGATGTCCGCTTCTCCCTCGACTTGTCCGAAGTCACCTTTGTTGATGAAGGCGAGGATCTGTTCGTTGAAGCCACGTGAGAGGAATGGGCGCGGCGCACTGACACTTTTGCCAGCTTTCGTCTCATTGACTAACTTCCCTGTCGCATCATACTCACGGAACATCGTCCCGTTCCAGATTGCAAGCGATCCTTTTGACGGACCGTCTACGACTTCTGTCCGGAAATGACCTTTGTCATTAAAGACGACTTCATACGTGCGTGATTCAAGTTCATCTTTTTTCGTCGCGAGTTTCTTCTCAACATAATGGATGCGTGTCATCGTATAAAACGGTTTGACCGTCGCGGCTTTTTCATCGCTTGCGGTCTGCGTCTTGTTCAAGAGATAAAAATTGTAGGCAAGGAGGATCGCCATTGCCACGATTGCTACTGCAATCCACGTGCTCGTTCGTTTCGTCATGCCATGTACACCTTCCTAGCTCAAGTCTCTATTCCTTATCATCGTATCGGTTTTATAAGGAGAATACAAAGGGTTTGTCCGAGATTTCACGATTTCTGACTAAATTCGTCAGACTTTTGAACAAATCAGAAAACGGTCAGGACGACAAAAAAGGCGAACCGAATGAATTCGGTCCACCCTTGATTACGTTTATGCTTCCTTCGGCGTCAGCGAGACGATCATCGACTCATCGACCAAGTAATAGCTATGATGCGGCATTTCACGCAAATAGCCATCTTGAAACAACATCGCACAGTCGACTTGAAACGTTTTGCTATATGGTTTCAACGGGAGTTTCTTCACCCGGTCAAAATAGCGATCGACGGCAACCTGGACATGATCCATCTCATAGACGAGTTCCCGGTCTTTTGCCTCCATGATGGTGAATGTCTCACGCGACATGTAAAACACTTGTGTCGAACGTGCTTTCAAATACGGCTCCAGCTGCTTTAAGTCGATGCGTTGCTCATTATCTAGAAGCACTGTCCGATTCGTCCCTTTCGGTAGTTCGGATTCAAAGGCATGCGTCGCTTGTTTGACTTCATCAAGCGTCACGTCACGCATCGGCAACGGCTGGTCTTCCTTCGGTTGAAACCACTTCTTGAATCGGTTCACCTTTTTCCTCCTCTCGTCAAAAAAAGGTGGGGTTTCCCCCACCTTTGATTAGACAACTTATGATTGTTGGAGACGCTCACGAAGGACCATTGGAAGGATCCCGCCGTGACGATAGTAATCGATGTCGACTTCTGAGTCGAAACGAGCGATCGCTTCGAATTCAGTGACTTTTCCGTCTGCCGCTGTTGCTGTGACTTTAACGATGTCACGTGGACGAACAGACTCATCGATTGCGATGCTGATTGCTTCTTCACCTGTTAAACCAAGTGTTTCAGCTGTCGTACCTGCCACGTATTGAAGTGGAAGAACACCCATCATGACGAGGTTTGAACGGTGAATCCGCTCGAAGCTCTCCGCGATGACGGCTTTGACGCCGAGCAAGTTCGTTCCTTTTGCTGCCCAGTCACGTGAAGAACCCATACCGTAATCTTTACCAGCGAGGATGACGAGACCTGTGCCATCTTCTTTGTACTTCATTGCAGCATCGTACATCGCCATCGTTTCGCCTGTTGGCCAGTACGTCGTGAAGCCACCTTCTGTACCTGGTGCGACTTGGTTACGGATCCGGATGTTCGCGAACGTTCCGCGCATCATGATTTCGTGGTTACCACGACGTGAACCGTATGAGTTGAAGTCTTTTGGTGCAACCCCTTTGTTGACGAGGTATTGACCGGCTGGTGTCGTTTTCGAGAATGAACCCGCTGGTGAGATGTGGTCCGTCGTGACCGAATCAGCAAACTTACCGAAGACACGGAGTCCGTTGAGGGCTTCGACTTGACCAGCTTCCTTCGCCAAGTTCTCGAAGAACGGTGGGTTTTGGATGTACGTCGACTCACCGTCGAAGTCGTACTGATCTCCTGTTGGCACGTCAAGATTGTTCCAACGTTCGTTTCCTGTGAAGACTGAATCGTATTCTGCACGGAAGCTTTCTGGTGTGACGACTGTGTTGATGATCGTTTGGATCTCATCACGTGACGGCCAGATGTCAGCGAAGAAGACTTCTTGTCCGTCTTTGCCTGTTCCGAGTGACGCGTTCATGATATCGACGTCGACTGTTCCTGCAAGTGCATACGCGACGACGAGTGGTGGTGAAGCCAAATAGTTCGCTTTAACGAGCGGGTGGACACGACCTTCGAAGTTACGGTTACCTGAGAGGACAGACGAAACGAGTAAGTCTGAACCGAGGATCGCGTCTTCGACAGCGCGGTCGAGTGGACCAGAGTTCCCGATACATGTCGTACAGCCGTAACCGACCGTGTTGAATCCGAGTTCGTCAAGGTACGTTTGGAGTCCTGATTTCTCGAGGTAATCCGTAACGACCTTCGATCCTGGCGCAAGTGATGTCTTGACGTATTTTGGAACCGAAAGACCGAGTTCGATCGCTTTTTTCGCGACGAGTCCCGCACCGATCATGACATATGGATTTGATGTGTTCGTACAGCTCGTGATCGCAGCGATCGCAACGTCACCCGTACGCATTTCAACTGCTTCGTCTTCGAACTGAACGACAGCGACTTTGTTCGCTTCTTCTTCCGCTAAGCCGAATCCAGCGTTTCCTTGTGGAGCCGTCAACGCTTTTTTGAATGATGTATGAACATCCGTCAAATCGATCCGGTCTTGTGGACGTTTTGGTCCAGCAAGGGCAGGAACGATTGTCGAAAGATCAAGTTCGACTGTTTTCGTGAATGTTGGATCTTCGTTTTGTGGCGTGTAGAACAAACCGTTTGCTTTCGAGTAGTTCTCGACTTTTTCGATCAATTCTTCATCTCGACCTGTCAGACGAAGGTACGTCAATGTTTCTGTGTCGACTGGGAAGAATCCACATGTTGCACCGTATTCTGGCGCCATGTTCGCGATTGTTGCCCGGTCAGAAAGTGACATCAAGTGGAGTGATGGACCGAAGAACTCGACGAATTTACCGACGACGTTCTCTTGACGGAGCATTTCCGTTACACGAAGGGCAACGTCTGTTGCTGTCGTTCCTGGGTGCATCTCACCTGTGATGCGTACACCGATGACTTCTGGTACTGGGAAGAACGATGGCTGTCCGAGCATGCCCGCTTCCGCTTCGATCCCACCGACTCCCCAACCGAGGACGCCAAGACCGTTGATCATCGTCGTATGTGAGTCCGTTCCGACGAGTGTATCCGGGTACACATCAACTGTACCGTCTGCTGTTTCCTTTTCGAGGACGACAGATGCCAAGTACTCAAGGTTAACTTGGTGGACGATCCCTGTTGCGGGTGGTACGGCACGGTAGTTATCGAATGCCGATGTCGCCCAGCGAAGTAATTTGTAACGCTCTTCGTTACGTTCGAATTCGAGATCCATGTTTTCTGCAAGTGCTCCAGCAAAACCGTAAGCATCGACTTGAACCGAGTGGTCAACGACGAGGTCGACTGGTACTTCTGGGTTGATGACCGATGGGTCTCCACCGAGATCTTGCATCGCTTTACGAAGTGACGCGAGGTCAACGACCGTTGGAACACCTGTGAAATCCTGAAGGATGACGCGTGACGGTTTGAACGGAACATCGACATCGTTCGAAACTTGAGCTGTTCCCCATTTCGCCAAGTTCTCGACGTGTTCACGTGTGATCGAACGACCATCTTGTTGACGAAGTACTGACTCGAGTAGGACACGAATCGAGTATGGAAGACGTTTGACTTCCGTCAATCCGAGTTCTTCCAATTTTTCAAGACTATAGTACTGATAATTCTTACCGTTTGCTTCAAACGAACGGCGTGCGCCAAAGACATCTTGCGACACATCTGTTTGCTTCATGGTGATTCCCCCTTTAAGTGTTCACGACATCAAGCCCCTGATACCGCTTACTTGTACAGTTCTATCATAGTATAATATGGATTCCGTTACAATTTGAAAGAACAAAAGACTTTCGATAAGTTTTACTTATTGCCAATATTAGAAAATTATTCTGTTGTCCTGTTTTTCTCATATTTCCAGTCAGGCGTTTCCATTTAGAATGTTCAGGGTACTTAAAAAGTGTAGTACGATATCCGATTCTTGTGGAGGCGTTTATTATGGCGAAATATAAAAGCGATGCAACGCACGTTATTACGACAATCATTTTCAGTGATTTAGAAAAAGCAAAAACAGGCTTTGCGATGATTAAGGATCTTGAGGCAATTAAGGAAATCGAGATGGATCAGATGGTTCTCGCAAAACGTGACGAAGCAGAGGGCTTCTCTTTTATCGATGCCATCGACTTCACGCAACAGGACCAATCCTTTAAAGGCTCATTGATCGGCATGGCGATCGGTGTCGTCGGAGGTCCGTTCGGTATGCTCGTCGGTTCCGTTGCTGGTTATTTGATCGGTGCGAACCGGGATGAAAAGAATGAACGGGAATCGTTTGATTTATTCAACCGGACGCTGAATCAGATTGATCCCGACCATTACGGTGTCATCTTGATCAGTGAAGTCAACGAAGATTCAGAAGCCGTCAATGCGATCGCCGCTGAACTTGGCGCGACGATTCGCCGGACAGGTGAGACATTACCGGATGGTACGGTCTAATCAAATCAAAGTTGTCTTCTTTACGTTCTCGTTTTAAACGGGAACGTTTTTTAATTCCTGGATTACCTGTTTTGCTGTTTCCTGTGTCGTGTCAGGATCGACTTTCTGTATAGAATTGTGTTGCACGGTTATGAGGATATTTTTGTAGCTGATGATGAGGAGCTCGCCGTAATCACCGTTTGATTGATACTGAACCAAATCATTGCCTATGTATCGATCCGTATACGCAAAATGAATCGCTAACCGCGTATCTTGTTTTTCGTTTTCAAAATAAAGTGTCTCCTGGGTCGATGGCGTGTCAATCGTTCCGTCAACCGTTAACCATCGTCTTTTCCCAAAACTCAAGGATTGGTCGACAGCCGTGAAGTCTGCACCGATCGTACTTCCCTTCAACTGAAACTGATTCATCTTCAAGTGTTCATTCATATGCTTGAACAGCTTTTCATACTGAACTGGATTTAAGATGGGGTGTTTCGTTTGATTCGTATGCGTAGTAGTTTTGACTTCTACTTTTTTCTGTTCCGTCGCGACCGCCTCATCCTTGCATCCAGCGATTAAAAACACACTTGAAAACAGAATCAACATAGTCCCCTTATAATTCATAGAACATCCTCCCCCATTGTTGATATCCTTCTATCACTTCGCCTTAAAGTTATACAGCGGTTTAATGACCTCGACGACATCGACCGTTTCTTTCGTGTTACGGATGATTTCATCCATCGGTTTGTAGACGAACGGCGACTCGTCACGCGTCGATGCGACG
>NZ_DGYQ01000020.1:37559-204158 GCF_002396765.1 Exiguobacterium sp. UBA5002 | reverse complement strand
CGCTTAATTTGACAAACCGTCTTATTCAAAGAAATTACAATTTGGTGTTTTTTTCATTCTGTATTAGATGTATAATCAATTCTGTTGCTCATGAATGAAATATTTTAAATCTTAGTTTAGACATTTTATGTAAATCATAAATTAGTCCATTTTTATTAATTAAACTTTTTTCTATTCGTAGATGCATAGGTAATATTTATCATTTTTGAACAAAATGGTAATTAAAGGTGAAAAATGAACATCTCATTACCCTTTTTTTAAAATTTATCCTTTTCAAACATTGACCTATTTGTTTCAATTATTTCAGATATGTTACTAATGACTTACTAGTTTTAATATTCTTCAATTCCAAACTATTCATACATGGAGGGCGGATAAATGGATTGGTTAGGCTCCGATTATTCTTTACTCACTAAAGCAGTCAATCGTACTGTAGATTCTCAAAAAGTAATATCTAAAAATATTGCGAATGTTGATACACCTGGATACAAAGCGCAACGTCTAGTGTTTTCGGATGTACTAGACTCTCAAATGAAAATGAGTCTAAAGCGTCATGCTCGAATTGATGCGCAAGGTTCGATCGTTGAGCAATCGACTTCTATGCGTAACGATGGAAATGGTGTCGATATCGATTTTGAGATGTCTGAATTATCACGCAATCAAATCGAGTATGAGGCATTAGTAGAACAGCTGAATCGGAAATTTTCAGGAATCCAATCAGTAATTAGAGGAGGCAGATAAAAGTGAGTATGTTCGGTGGATTTCATACTTCTGCATCAGGGTTAACTGCACAACGTCTCCGGCTTGATACGGTTTCAGCAAATATTGCAAATGCTCAAACGACACGGGGAGAACTTGTAGATGGTCAATGGCAACCCTACGCTCGTAAATTAGCAGTGCTTAAGGAAACGGCTAACGGTGTAACGGTTAGCGAACTTCGAAAAGATGAAGAGCCTTTTAAATTAGAATACAACCCAAGTCATCCAGATGCAGACGAGCTTGGATACGTCAAAATGCCGAATGTCGATATTTTAAAAGAAATGGTCGATATGATGGGCGCGACACGATCTTATGAAGCAAACGTGACAGCTCTTAACGCGACGAAAGCAATGCTTGTTAAAGCGATGGAGATCGGTAAGTAAGAATGAAGGGATGATGAATGACCATGGCAATTCAAGCGATTCAGGGATTACAACCCATTCTTCAAAATCAAATGACTCCTAAAACAACACCAAGTGACTTTAGCGAAGTGTTAAGTCAAGCAATGAATGGATTAAATGCGACACAAAGCGCTTCATCTCAAGCACGAGTAGATTTGGCGACGGGAAAGTCAACAGATCTACATAATATTATGATTAAAACAGAAGAAGCATCTCTCTCTATGCAACTCGCCATTGAGGTCCGTAATAAGGGCATCGAAGCATACCAAGAAATGATGCGTATGCAACTGTGAATGTTAAGGAAAGCGTGGGAGATGTTGAATGAACGAAGGATTAAAAGCAAGATGGAACACCATTAATACAACGTGGAAATCATGGTCACTCGCTAAAAAGGCGATGATTCTTGGAAGTATTATCGTCGTTTTAGCAGCGTTGATCGTCGCTATTATTTGGTTATCTAAACCAACGATGACACCCCTTTATTCAAAATTATCACCACAAGAAGCTGGACAAGTGACGGAAAAACTAAACGAGGACGGTATTCAGTCTGAAGTAGTTAGTGAAGCGAATGGCGTGACAATTCTTGTTCCAGAGGCGAATGTTGAGAATTTGAAAGTCGAATTAGCAACAGCTGGTATTCCAAAGTCTGGTCAAATTGATTATTCCTTCTTTAGTGAAAACGCGGGTTTCGGAACGACGGATAAAGAAATGAACATTTTGGAACGCGACACGATGCAGACGGAACTTGAAAACTTGATTACACAAGTCAATGGAATCGAGTCAGCTAAAGTCATGATTACGCTCCCAGAAAAGAGTGTCTTTTTATCGGATGAGAAAGAATCTTCAACCGTATCGGTCGTATTGACCTCTAGCGCAGGTAGTAACTTGAATAATCAAACGGTTCAAGGTCTATATCATTTGATCGCTAAAAGTATTCCAAATCTTAAAGAAGAAAACATTACGATCATGGATCAGTACTTCACGTACTATGAACCGGGCAATGCGACGCAAACAGCAGGTGGAACAGATCCGATGGCGCTTAAAAAAGCAACAGAGAACGATTTACGCAAACAGATCCAACAAATGCTTTCTGTTGTTCTTGGACCGCAAAAAGCACTCGTATCAGTCACAGCGGACGTAGATGTTACGAAACGTCAGGAAGAACAAAAATTAGTAGAACCAGTAGATCCAGATAAGATCGAAGGAATCGTCACATCTGCTGAAAAAGTAGCTGAAGCATACACTGGTGCAGCGAATCAAGGAACTGCTGGGACTGGCGAAAATGAAACAATCAATTTCCCGACAGGAAATGGCGAAGCTGGAGATACGAGTGAAAAAACACACGATATTATTAACTATGAAGTAAATCGAATCACGAAACAGATTTCTGGGGCACCATATGAAATTCGTGACTTAGGTATTCAAATCATCGTAGAACCACCAAAGGGTCAGACGCAAATTGATCCACAGTTACAAACGGACTTACAGACGATGATGTATTCTATCATTCGTACGTCCATTACAAAACAAGATGCTAAAACGACGTTAACAGATGCGGAACTGACAAATAAAGTAGTTGTCATGTCTCGACCATTTGCTAACACGACAACTAAACAGACCGCTACTTCAGAAACAATTCCGATGTGGGTTTGGTTTGCATTAGGTGCAGCAGCTTTAGTCATCATAGGCATGATTTTCTTCATGGTTCGTAAACGTAAAAAAGAAGAAGAGGAAAGCTTAGAGGAATGGACACCGATTGAAACAGAAATTCCTGAGTTATCGACTGAAGATAATAGCAATGAAGCACAAAAACGAAAACAACTAGAAAAATTAGCAGCGTCAAATCCAGACGAATTTGCAAAACTGCTTAGAACTTGGTTAGCGGAGGATTGATCTTATGAAGAAATTAGAGATGAATAGTCGTGAAAAGGCTGCCGTCCTAATGATTTCATTAGGTCCAGAAGTCGCGGCGAACGTATATAAGCATCTAAGTGAAGAAGAGATGGAATGGTTGACGTTACAAATCTCAAGCATGAAACGAATTGACCCTGAAGATAAAGCAGGTGTTTTGGATGAATTTCATGATTTAGCAATGGCACAGAACTATATCACGCAAGGTGGTATCGGTTTTGCGAAATCCGTATTAGAAAAAGCTGTTGGTGAAGAAAAGGCGATGGAATTGATTCATCGCCTCACATCAACACTTCAAGTACGTCCTTTCGAGTTTGCGCGAAAAGCAGATTCAAAACAATTATTGAATTTTATTCAAAATGA
This sequence comes from Exiguobacterium sp. UBA5002, assembly GCF_002396765.1. Lineage (NCBI taxonomy): Bacteria > Bacillati > Bacillota > Bacilli > Caryophanales > Exiguobacterium > Exiguobacterium sp. UBA5002. The sequence goes on along the minus strand of NZ_DGYQ01000020.1, from coordinate 200,724 downwards.
ACATCCGCAAACGATTGCTCTAGTACTTGCTCATTTGGATCCAGCGAAGTCAGGACAAATCCTTTCTGAGCTTCCGGCAGAGGCACAGTCGGATGTAGCGAGACGAATTGCTACGATGGATCGAATGAATCCAGAAATCATTAGTGAAGTTGAGTTGATTTTAGAACGTAATCTGTCTCAAGCAGGAATGCAAGACTATGCTCAGTCAGGCGGGATTGAAGCAGTTGTTCAAGTGTTGAATGGTGTTGACCGAACGACAGAACGAACAATTTTGGATACGCTTGAAATTCAAGATCCTGAACTCGCTGAGGAAATTAAAAAGCGGATGTTCGTATTTGAGGATATTGTCACATTGGATGCACGTGCAATTCAACGTATCATTCGTGAAGTTTCAAATGAGGATCTTCTTTTAGCATTGAAAGTATCATCTGATGACGTCAAGGACATGGTGTATCGAAATATGTCTCAGCGGATGGTCGAGTCGTTCAAAGAAGATATGGAGTTCATGGGTCCTGTTCGATTACGCGATGTCGAAGAAGCACAAAGTCGAATCGTCGGTATCATTCGTCGTTTAGAAGATATGGGTGAAATCGTCGTCGCACGCGGTGGAGGAGATGATATCGTTGTCTAACGTCATTAAACGGCAGAGTGTCTTGTCTAAATCGCAGCGTTTGATTCATCAGCCAGTAGCATCGTCTGAAAACGTTGATCATGACAGTAATCTCGTTACGATTTCCTATGAAGAAGAATGGTTAGAACGTCAGAATCAATTGACACTTTTAGAAAAACGTTTGATGGAAGAACACGAATCAAGACTAGCGCAATTGGAAGAAGAAAAGGTAAGAACGCTTGAGGCGGCAACGCTGCAAGGGTATGAAGCAGGGTATGTTGAAGGAGAATCAAGCGGCTTCGCAACATATGATAAGGCAATGTCTGACTTAAATGCGTTAATTGAGAAATTAGAGCAACGTTTTCAAGAGAAACTTATGATGATGGAACATGATCTATGTGTAGCTGCTCTTCAAACGACACATTTATTTCTAGAAAATCTATTAGATTCTGATGAAGAGACATTGTATAAGATGATTCATAAACTACTGATTCAGTTTAGAGATCGTGAGAAATTATTTGTCTATGCATCGCCTCAAGATTTTGAACGCTTAGTCATGATGGAAGATAAGATCCAATCTATTCTCGGTGCGACAGTCAGTGTCCAACTCCGATTAGATCCAGAATTGTCACCACGTGATTTTAGAATCGATTCTGAAAATGGAGCGATTACGGGTGGGTTACATTCCAGCTTTAAACATCTTGAGAAAAAGATTTTTGAGGTGTTGACAGATGTATAAAGTTCAACATTTGCAAGAAGCGATTCAAGACATTAAATTTGATGATCTGCTGCGACATTCAGGTAAAGTGGTCCAAGTTATTGGTTTGATGATCGAATCGAGAGGACCTACTGCTGTATCAATAGGAGAACGCTGTTTTATTCAATTGAACGCACACCATGAAATTGAAGCAGAGGTCGTTGGCTTTAAAGAGGGGCATGTTTTACTTATGCCTTATGGTGAAACGACAGCAATCGCTCCAGGGTCCATCGTTGTTGCTTCAGGTAAACCGTTACACGTTCCTGTAGGCGAAGAGTTGATAGGTAAAGTGTTAGATGGACTAGGCAGACCATTAGACGGTGAAAACCTAGAGCATTTAAAAACAACATCCATTGTTAGAAAGCCACCAAGTCCGCTAAGTCGCCCACGTATTAGCGAAGTACTCTCAACTGGGATACGAGCAATTGATACGTTATTAACAGTAGGTGAAGGACAGCGTGTTGGGTTATTTGCAGGATCAGGCGTCGGAAAATCCACACTTTTAGGAATGATTGCGAAACGGTCAACAGCGGATATCAACGTGATTGCTTTAATTGGAGAGCGTGGACGTGAAGTCAAAGAGTTTATCGAAGCGGAGTTAGGTGAGGAAGGAATGAGTCGGTCGATCATCGTTGTAGCAACGAGTGATCAATCGCCCCTTGTACGACTTAAAGGTGCTTACACTGCAACAGCGATTGCTGAGTACTTTCGGAATCAAGGGAAAAATGTCGTTCTGATGATGGACTCCGTTACACGATTTGCAATGGCACAACGTGAAATCGGGCTAGCAACAGGTGAACCTCCCGCTTCAAAAGGATATACACCAAGTGTCTTTGCGCTACTTCCACAACTTTTGGAGCGAAGCGGTAAGACTGAAAAAGGCTCGATCACAGCATTTTATACCGTCTTGGTTGATGGGGATGATATGAATGAACCGATTGCAGATGCTGTACGCGGAATTTTGGATGGTCACTTTGTACTGGATCGGAATTTAGCGAACAAAGGACAATATCCTGCGATTCATGTATTACGCTCCATCAGTCGTGTCATGAATCAAATCACTTCAGAAGAGCATAAACAAAAGGCCATCGTTTTTCGTCAGCTTCTCTCGACTTATTTAGATGCGGAAGATTTGATTAACATTGGAGCGTATAAAAGCGGAACAAATCCAGAAATCGATCGGGCCATTCAAATCTATCCACAACTCATCGAATTTCTAAAACAGTCTGTCCACGAAGTGAGTGACTTAGATGCTGCAATTGAAAGACTATTTCAGATTATTCCATAAGGGGAGCGGACATGCGAACGATATATGAACGAATCATTCCGCTCGCTGAAGCGGAAAAGGATCGAGTCTCAAAAGAAACAGCTGAAAAAAAGATGCGTTATGAAGAGGAAATGCAGAAGCTGTATCAACTGTTAGTCCGGTACGAAACGTTTTTGAAAGAACAGGATCAAATCGGACGGATTGAGTTGGTTGATTCACAATATCGTGAAAGAGCCAGGGATGTAGTGAAGCAACAAATCGAGAGACAACAGTTGTTCGTCACGCAAGCTAAGAACGTTTATGAAAAAGCGCAATTGGCATTAAAAGAAGCCATGATCGAAGAGAAAAAATTCACCAAACTACAAGAAAATCATTTTATTGAAGTACGGCGAGAACTTGCAATAGTAGAACAAAATCAACTAGATGAGCTATCTCTTCTACATTTTAAAAGAGGTCAAACGATATGAGTGAACAAAAGACGTCAAAGCAGTGGATATTACCATTAGTGATCATCCCGTTTATCATCATCTTGCTGACAGCATACTTCGTGTTGAATTATGCGAACGGAAGACCATTATTATCTTTACCGTTCGATACAGAAAAAACAGCAAAATCTACTGCTACCTCTAATGACCAAGAGTTGGTCGAACGTTTAAAAGTAGCAAACAACGAAATTAAGAAATTACGCAATGAAAAAGAAGAACAAAAGCAAACGTTGCAAGTGAAAGAACAAGAAATCACGAAACTAATCTCAGAACGGGATCAGTTAAAAAAAGCATCAGCTCCTGCTGCTTCAACTACTTCTACGAGTGAGAAGAAAACTAAGAAAACACCAGTATCTGATGTATATGCAGAAATGTCACCTAAAGAAGCGGCGTTAATCTTTAATGAACTCAGCCCAACTGAAGTGGTTTCGATCATTGAAAACATCGATGCAGAACAGCAAGCTGCAATCATTGCCAAAATGGATGCCAAAAAAGCAGCAGCATTAACTCAATTATTAGCTTCGGAATAGAGGTGAGATCATGAATATTTCAGATCTTCAAATGAATCCGGTACAAGGAACAGCGATAGGTACCGATGAGATGGGGAACGCAACAGATGCAACAGGTAAGTTTGCGACACTTTTACAATTTCTAACGAACAATGAGTTGACTGTAAATCAAGGAATACCGGATGTATCACTAAAAGATTCGGAACATGTAGATGTAGATGGAAAATCTGAAAAGGCTGTATTGCTTCAAAATATCCAGTCGCTTATGGATCATCCAGAAATGATTTTAGAAGTGCTGGAGCAACCTGAGGTCAGTAGCCTTCCAATTCATTCGGTGAAGCATCGAGAGCTTGTACAGATTTTAAAGGCGATTCAAGAAGGAAATATCGAATCTGCTGTTCAGCTACTCGATCAATCATCCATCACTCTCGCTCAAATTAATACGTTGATCGGAAATGTTTTGCTGAAACAGAATCAGAATCAGCAATTGAAGCCAGAAGTAAATTCCGTGCAAAGTATTGGATCGTCTCCAGTAGAGGAAAACATGGAGAATTTGATTTTACCCGTCAAAAATGAACTGACGCCGTCAAAAGAAAAGTTCATGGAAACGGGTCAGAATAAAATAGTGAATGTTATTCAGAAACAAAGTCAAGAGTCCTCCTCAGCACTGGAACAAGATATTAAAGCGAATACAGCAGCTCCGGCAGTAAGTGTAAATCGAATGAATCATGCGCTCCTTTTCAATAGCGTGAATCGCACAGTTCCATTTTTACCGGTCAATGAGCAAATCATCAATCGAATCGAAGCGGCGTTAAAGCAAGCACCTTTCATAAACGGTAAAGATGGTTCTTCAAAAATCTCTATTCGTTTATATCCTGAACAGCTAGGTGAATTAGTCGTTCAAGTAGATCGAAAAGGAAATGAACTTACGATTAAGCTTTTCATGGCGAATGAACAAACGAAGCAATTGATCGAACAACAACTCGGAAAACTACATACGACACTACATCAACAGAGTCCGGTTGTGAAAATCGAAACAGGTATCATTGCGACTGCTGCAAGAGAATTTGAACAAGGATTCTCTTCAGAACGACGTGAACAGGAAAAACAGGAATCTTCTTCACATCAGCAAGAAGAAGAGCGAGAGGAGGAAGAAGATGACGGAAGGGATTAAAAATGACGGTTCTTCGTTTCAGTTACCTGAAAAAAAGCAAACCGTATCCAACAATTCGATGGATAAAGATATGTTCATGAAGATTTTAATCGCCCAGTTATCGAACCAAGATCCAACAGCTCCGATGGAAGATAAAGAGTTCATTGCCCAAATGGCTCAGTTTTCTTCGTTAGAACAGATGCAATCGATTGGAAAAGGAATGGAAACGATGATCCTAAATCAGCATGCTGGTGCGTTGATGACGTACAGTAACCTGATTGGGAAAGATGTCAGTTATACACCGCCTGCTAACGCTGAGGGTGAAACGTCTTCAACGGAAGAGACAGCAACTGTACTAAGTGTCAAACGAGATGGTGTGGATGTCATCGCTGAATTATCGAACGGTAAACGGGTCAGTGTGTATGACCTGACGCAAATCAAATCTAAGGAGGAAAAATAATGTTACGTTCAATGTATTCAGGAATCAGTGGATTGAAAAACTTCCAAACGAAATTGGATGTCGTCGGTAACAACATCGCAAACGTCAATACATTCGGTTACAAAAAAGGGCGTGTTACGTTCAAGGATTTAGTTAACCAATCTGTCGGATCTGCTTCTGGTGCGGGTGGCGGCGTCGGGGGAACAAACCCGAAACAAGTCGGTCTTGGGGCATCGATGTCAACAGTCGATAACGTCTACAACCAAGGGGCACTTCAAAATACCGGTCGGACGCTTGACGTCGGGATTTCAGGAGAAGGATTCTATCAAGTCATGACAGCGGAAGGTGTTCGTTATACGAGATCTGGAAACTTTTATACAGATGTCGAAGGGAATATCGTAACTAGTGATGGTAATTATGTAATCGGACTTTCTGATCCAGTAGGAGATGATCCAGGTCTTCCACCTGCTAATTCTGATGAACTTGGTTCAAATACTTATGACGAGAAAACAGGGGCTATTGATAATGCATTTACTGGAGGGTATATGAAAATTAAAATCCCTACAAATGCAAGGAATTTATCGATAGGTAAAGATGGACTAGTTACTTTTGTAGATGGTACGGGTTCATTACAACGAGTAGGATATTTATCAATGGCTAACTTTGCAAACCCCGGTGGTCTTGAGAAGTCTGGTGTTAATCTATTTTCCGCATCTCAGAACTCAGGTGTAGCAGCGGCGGGATCACCAAGTACGAATGGTCTTGGTCAATTAACTTCGGGAACTTTAGAAATGTCGAACGTTGACTTATCGGAAGAATTTACGGAGATGATCATTGCGCAGCGTGGTTTCCAGGCAAACACACGAATCATTACAACGAGTGACCAAGTGTTAGAAGAACTCGTCAATCTGAAACGATGATTCAGTTAACGACGTTACGAAAAACACCATTAGTCATTAATGCCAACTTGATTGAATCCATTCGTTCGACTCCTGATACGACGATTCACCTCATTGGTGGACAAACGTATGTCGTACAAGAATCGATGGAGGAAGTGACGGAGGCAGCAATTCAATTTTATCGTCAAATCGGATTGACCGGTTTGACGAGTGTAAGGAGGATCGATGATGGCGGAAGAAGAGAAAAAGAAAAGTAAGCTTAAATTACCATTGATCATGGTCATCGTTGCTCTCATGATGATTGGAGCTGGGTACATGGTAATGAAATATTTGATTGCTCCAGATGAAACGAAAGCAAAAGTAGAACAGCCGACTGGAGAAGAGCTTGATGCACGTAGTCTTCAGACTGATGATTTGACGACGAACATCTCAGACGAACGTTTCTTGAATGTACAATTTACAATCGTAACCGATGACCAAAAAACACGGGATGATTTAGAATTGCGTAAATTCCAAATTAACAACATCATTCTTGGGGATTTATCTACCATGAAAAAATCGGATTTGGATTCGAAAGCCGACATGGAGAAACTGGAAGAAAAATTACGTGTCCAGTTCAAAAAACTCATCCAAGAGGGTGATGTCCAACGTGTCTACACTACGAAAAAAATCATCCAGTGAGGTGGCAGCATGAGCGAAGTATTATCACAACATGAAATTGACGCCTTGCTATCAGCTATTTCAAGTGGAGATATGGAAGTTGAGGAAATCAGGAGTCAAGAAGAAGAGCGGCGCGTTAAAGTATATGATTTCAAACGTGCCCTTCGTTTCTCTAAAGACCAATTACGAAACTTAACGCGCATTCATGAGCAATTTGCTCGAGTGCTAACGACTCATTTTTCAGCTCAGTTAAGAACATATGTCCAGTTCACAGTGAATACAGTGGAGCAACTGCCTTATGATGAATTCATTCATTCTATTCCAAATATGACATTAATCAATTTGGTCAACCTTCAACCATTAGACGGGAAAGTCATTTTTGAAGTGAACCCAAATATTGCGTATGCAATGTTAGATCGTCTGCTTGGTGGACCGGGCGAAGGAATGAACAAAATTGAGAACTTAACTGAAATTGAAACACGTATTTTGACGCAGCTGTTTAAACGAGCATTTGTGCAATATGGAACGGCTTGGGAATCGATTACAGAATTAGAAGCTGAATATGATGATCTTGAAATCAATCCACAATTTCTCCAGCTCGTCTCTCCAAATGAAACGGTTATTCTTGTGTCCATTTATGTAACGGTCGGTGAAGTGAGTGGCACATTAAATGTATGTTTACCTTTCGTCACATTAGAACCGATTTTACCTAAACTATCCAGTCATTTTTGGATGCAACAAGATAAGCGTAAGTCAATCAATGATCAAGCGTCTGAACATATGCAGACTCAATTAATGAGTTCTGTCGTCGATTTGAAAGCAGTGCTTGGCCAGACGGATCTGTCGTTTGGTGAGTTGTTACACCTCGAAGTTGGCGACTGTCTATCCCTGAAGACACGTACATCTGATCCGGTTGAACTGTTCGTCGATGATCGTAAAATGTTCAAGGCGCGACCAGGTCTAAATGGGAAGCATCTCGCTTTACAAGTCATACAACGAATTGAGGAGGAATAACATGAGCGATATGCTTTCGCAAGATGAGATCGATGCTTTATTAAGAGGAACACCATCTGATTCTGATGATGCAAGCGATACCCAATCGGATGAAGAAGTTTTAGATGAGATGGAAATCGATGCGCTTGGAGAAGTAGGGAATATTTCATTAGGAAATTCAGCTACCGCTTTATCCGCATTGTTGAATCAAAAAGTAGAAATTACGACGCCACATGTTCGAATGATTACGATGGATGAATTAAGAAGTCGCTATCCCATTCCGCATGTTGCCTTACGCGTTGGATATACAGAAGGTTTTAAAGGTGAAAATGTCCTCATCTTAACACAACGGGATGCCTCCATTATTGCGAACTTAATGATGGGCGGAGATGGTGTCATTGATGAAACTGCTGAGATGGAGCCGATTGCGCTTTCAGCTGTACAAGAAGCAATGAACCAAATGATGGGAGCTGCCGCTACATCAATGTCCACGGTATTCTCCATGAGAATTGATATCTCACCTCCAGCTGTTGAAATTTTTGATTTTTCGCAAGAGAAAAGTATCGTAGATAGTTTCTCTCTTTGGGACAGTATGGTCATCATTGAGTTCGATTTGAAAATCGGGACATTGATTGATTCGAAAATCGTACAGTTGGCACCGCTCGAGTTTTCTAAACAACTCATTCAAAAGTTGTTCTTAGCGAGTACTGAAGTATCAAATGAGCCTTCACCGGCTCAACCTGCGGCACAAACTCAACCTGCGGCACAAACTCAACCTGCGGCACAAACTCAACCTAAACCTTCACCAGCCGTTGAAGCTTCTCCACCGCCAGCAAAACCTGCTCCAGTTCAGGAGCAAGTAGTGAAAGAAAGTGTTGCTGTCAGTCCTGTCCAATTCGGTCAATTAAGTGATGCACAAGTAGACGGTACGCCGGCTAATATTGGTATGTTGTATGACGTACCGTTGAACGTCACGGTTGAACTAGGACGTACGCGACGATCGGTTAGAGATATCCTAGAACTGACGCAAGGTTCCATCATTGAACTTGATAAATTAGCAGGTGAACCAGTAGATGTATTTGTAAACAACACGTTGATTGCAACCGGAGAAGTTGTAGTCATTGAAGAAAACTTCGGAGTACGCATTACAGAAATCGTAAATACAAAAGAACGTCTTCGGATGTTCTAAGGAGGAACTATAAAATGAGTGCAAAAGTATTAATCGTAGATGACGCTGCTTTCATGCGAATGATGATCAAGGAAATTTTATCGAAGAATGGCTACGATGTCGTTGGCGAAGCAGAGAATGGATTAGAGGCTGTTTCAAAGTATAAGGAATTAACACCAGATCTCGTCACACTTGATATCACGATGCCAGAAATGGATGGAATCTCTGCTTTAAAGGAAATTAAAGCAATTAATCCGGCTGCTAAAGTCATCATGTGTTCAGCAATGGGACAACAGTCAATGGTTATCGATGCCATTCAAGCAGGTGCCAAAGATTTCATCGTTAAACCGTTCCAAGCAGATCGTGTACTTGAAGCGGTTTCGAAAACTGTCTCGTCATGAAAAAAGTGACTTTGCTGATTTGTCTGCTGTTTTTGCTTTCGGTTCCCGTAAGTGCAGAAACAGTCGAAGAAAAATTAAATCCAACTCAGAACGATGCACCGGCGACTCAGCAAGTCGATGAGAGTCCTTCCATGGCGTTGACTATTTTTAAAGGAGTCGTCGTTCTTATCGTCTTGATCGGCGGATTCATCCTTGTGACACGATTCATTCACGAACGAACGCGAGGTGTCAGACATTCCGGACGATTGACCCATTTAGGTGGAGTACCACTCGGGAAAGATCGATCGGTTCAGTTAGTCAAGATACAAGATAAGATTTACGTCGTCGGTGTCGGTGAAAACGTACAATTATTAGATACATTGGATGATCTGGAAGGATATGAACCAACGGATTTTGAAGAGTCTTCCCCGAAATCCTCACCTTCGCAGTTTCTTGAGACGTTTAAACAACAACTCGAACAACTGCAAAAGAATCGAGGTCGCTCATGAATACGATTGAGAATCTGATATCACTTGATACTCCGTCAGGAACAGCGACATCGATTAAGCTACTTGTGTTACTGACGTTGTTATCACTTGCGCCGTCACTGCTCATTTTGATGACCTGCTTTACGCGTGTTGTCGTTGTGTTGTCTTTTGTCCGTTCTGCTCTTGGAACACAACAGACGCCACCAAACCAGCTCCTCGTTGGACTCGCTTTGTTCATTACATTATTCGTTATGTCGCCTGTCTTATCTGAATTAAACACGACGGCCTTAAAACCATATATGGCAGATAAAATCAGTCAAGATGAAGCGTTTGATAAAGCGGGAGATACGATGAAACGGTTCATGTCGAAACACACGCGAACAAACGATTTAGAGTTGTTTTTAAAGTACGGTAATTATGAAAAACCAGAAAAAATTGAAGATATTCCACTTGTCGCACTTGTTCCATCTTATGCGATCAGTGAATTAAAAACGGCCTTTCAAATCGGGTTCATGATCTTCATACCTTTTCTTGTCATCGATATGGTCGTCTCAAGTGTCCTGATGTCGATGGGAATGATGATGTTGCCGCCGGTCATGATTGCGTTACCGTTTAAATTATTGTTATTTATTTTAGTTGACGGCTGGCACCTGATCGTCGAATCATTGCTCGTCAGTATGCGTTAGGGAGGGATCCGAATGACTCAAGAAATGATCATACAGCTTGCAAGTTCTGCCGTCTGGACATTACTCAAGGTATCGTCTCCCTTGCTACTCGTCTCGCTCGTCGTAGGTCTGCTCGTTAGTATTTTGCAGGCGACGACACAAATTCAGGAACAGACGTTATCGTTCGTTCCAAAGATCGTTGCCGTATTTTTAGCACTCGTCTTTTTTGGTCCTTGGATCATGCAGGAGCTACAGACCTTTACGATTGATCTATTCAAACAAATCGCTGAGGTTTCCCGCAAATGACGTTACTTTCTTTCTTGAGTGTTTTTTTACTCATCTTTGGTCGAATCGTCGGATTTCTCGTTGCAGCTCCGTTGTTTTCTTCAAAGCAACTACCAGCACAACATAAATTAGCATTGGCGGCAGGCCTAGCTTACTTTGCAAGTTATGCCGTCAAAACAGATGTCCGCGTAGAAGATTTCGATTTTTTCTTTCGAATGGGAACGGAAGTTTTAGTCGGTCTAGCACTTGGGTTACTTGCCAGTTTTTTATTGTATGCGCCACAAATTGCCGGTTCCATCATCGATTTGCAAATGGGGCTTGCAATGGCTTCCGCTTATGACCCGATGTTTGGTGGACAGTCTCCCATCGTTGGTCGTTTTTATTACATGCTGACATTACTCGTCTTGCTCGCTTCTGATATGCACCTGATTTTACTTGACGGAATCTACACGAGTTTTCAAATCTTTCCACCAGGTAGCCTGATTGCGGTATCGGGCGACGCAGGAATGAGCCTTGTCATCCGTGTCGTTGGGCTTGCGATGTTGACTGCCTTACAAATGGCGATGCCACTTGTCGTTTCACTCTTTTTAGTGGATCTCGCGCTCGGTTTCCTAGCGAAAACGGCTCCCCAATTCAACATTTTTGCGATTGGTTTTTCCGTCAAACTATTGATGGGATACGCGATTCTGTTTTTATTAGCAGGAGCGACGATCACAGGAATCGGTCGATTCGTTCCATTACTACAAGATGTACTTGCAGATGCCATTCGATTACTAGGAGGTTGAGGACATGCATTCATATCGATTACGCCTTGACCTTCAGTACTTCGCTGGTGAGAAGACGGAGAAGGCGACACCTCGAAAGCGGGATGATTCCCGCAAGAAGGGACAAGTCGCAAAATCAGCGGATCTGACAAGTAGTTTTATGTTATTCGCGATGTTCCTCGTCCTCTATTTTTTTGGTCCATTTCTAGGACGACGATTCGTCTTCGTTCTACAAGATGGTCTAAGTGCAAGTCAAGTGTTGCAGGCTGTTGAGGAGGGACGAATTGAACAGATTTTAGTCGAGATGCTTATTCAAATGGGAATTCTCGTCGCACCGTTCTTTTTAACAGCGGTCGTCATCGGTGTTCTCGGGAATTTTGTTCAAATTGGTGTACTTTTGAGTGGCGAGGCGATCCAACCGAAACTGGATCGGATTAATCCACTACAAGGCGTCAAACGAATTGTTAGTGTCAAAGCGCTCGTCGAATTTCTAAAATCGGTCTTTAAACTGCTTGTCATCGGTGTGACGAGCGGCACGGTCTTATGGAATAACAAGGTCGAAATTTCACGGTTGACTTCGGAACCAATCGGTGATGCATTAGCTATCATTGGTCATTTAACATTTTTACTTGGTTTATCTGTTAGTATCGCTTTGATTGCATTAGCCATTTTGGACTTCGCTTATCAAAAATTTGATTTCGAGAAGTCGATCCGAATGAGTAAACAGGATTTAAAAGATGAGCATAAAAACACAGAGGGTGACCCTCAAATCAAAGGGAAAATCAAACAACAACAACGGGAGATGGCGATGCGGCGGATGATGCAAGAAATACCAAATGCCGACGTCGTCATCACGAACCCAACCCATTATGCGGTAGCGATTCAATACGATGACGGAAAACATATGGCACCGATTGTCGTTGCTAAAGGCGTAGATGCTGTCGCGTTCCGGATTCGGGAGAAGGCGACAGCAGCTGATGTCCCGATTGTTGAAAATCGTCCGCTGGCGCGGGCGTTGTTCGCTCAATCAGAAATTGGTATGGCAGTGGATGAAACGTTCTATCAGGCGCTCGCTGAAACACTCGCCTTTGTCTATCAACTGAAACAAGCAAAATGAAAGGATGAAGCATCATGAGTATATCAACACGAGATTTAACGGTTCTGCTAGGCGTCATCATGATCGTCTTCATGCTCGTCATTCCACTGCCCGCTATCATGCTCGATTTTTTAATCATCATCAATATTTTAATTGCCTTGATGGTACTACTCGTTGCGATGAATGCCAAAGAGGCACTTGAGTTTTCTGTATTTCCGACATTGTTACTGATCGTTACGCTGTTTCGTCTTGCGCTCAATGTCTCAACGACACGGGCGATTTTATCAAACGGAAACGGTGGCGAAGTCATCGAGGCTTTCGGTAGTTTTGTTGTCGGAGGTAACGCGCTTGTCGGCTTCGTCGTCTTCTTGATTCTCGTCTTAATCCAGTTTCTTGTCATCACAAAGGGTTCAGAACGAGTCTCGGAAGTCTCGGCACGTTTTACGCTCGATGCGATGCCAGGGAAACAAATGGCGATCGATGCTGATTTGAACTCCGGCATGATTGACGAATTGCAAGCCCGGACTCGTCGCCAAAAAATTCAGTCGGAAGCTGATTTTTATGGTGCGATGGATGGGGCGTCGAAGTTCGTTAAAGGAGATGCAATCGCAGGCATCATCATCGTCATCATCAACTTGATTTTCGGGATGATCATCGGTGTTGTCCAGCAGGGTTTACCGATGATGGAATCCGTCAATTTGTATACGTTGCTAACAGTTGGTGACGGTCTTGTCAGTCAGATTCCAGCCCTTTTGATATCGGTTGCGACCGGTATTATCGTCACACGTTCAACGTCTGATGGAAATCTTGGAGAGGATGTCATCGGTCAATTGACACGGACACCACTCCTCGTTGGAATTGCAGCAGGAGCTATCTTCTTACTTGGACTGTTCACGGCGATTCCGGATTACGTCACGATGCCGATCGCTGCACTGTTTGGATTCTTTGCTTGGCGAATGAAGCAGGCGACGAAGACGATGCAAGAAGAAGTTGCTGTCGAAGAAGCACCAAGCGAAAATTTACGATCAAGCGAATCAGTTATTTCCTTACTGAATGTTGATACGATTGAATTCGAATTCGGTTATGGTTTGATTCCGCTTGCTGATGAAGCGCAAGGTGGCGATTTACTCGATCGTGTCGTCATGATTCGTAGGCAACTAGCTCTTGAACTCGGATTCGTTCTTCCGACCGTTCGGATTCGGGATCACTTACAGTTATCACCGAATCAGTACCGGATTAAGATTCGCGGAAGTGAGATGGCAACCGGCGAACTGTTACTTGATCATTACTTAGCGATGAGTCCGGGTGTCGACGATCCAGAGATTCGAGGGATCGAGACTGTAGAACCGGCTTTTGGTATGCCGGCACTCTGGATTGATGAACAGACACGGAGCCGAGCAGAGATGTCAGGCTATACGGTCGTTGATCCACCATCTGTCGTTGCTACGCACTTAACAGAACTCTTAAAGAAACATGCTGCTGAATTACTTGGTCGAGAAGAAACGAAACAATTGGTCGATCATTTAAAAGAATCTCATCCGATTTTAGTGGAAGAAGTTACGCCGCAACTACTTTCGATTGGGGATTTGCAAAAAGTGTTCGTTCAATTACTAAAAGAGAAAATATCGATTCGAAATTTACCTTTAATTTTTGAAACGCTTGCTGATTATGCCGCAGTAACCAAGGATAGTGAATTACTAGCAGAGTATGTTCGCCAATCCTTATCACGTCAAATCACTGAACAAGTCATGCAAGGAGAGGTGTTACACGTCGTAACAGTCTCAAGTGAGATGGAACTCGATATCCAGTCGGCGATCCAGAAGACAGAGTTTGGTAATTATTTAGCGCTTGATCCCGAAAAAGCGAGTCGCTTCATCGAAACGCTGCAAGAACGGACGATGGAGTTTGAACGCTATGGCGCACATCCAATCATTCTGACTTCTCCAAGTATTCGAATGTTCGTTCGTCAGATGACGGAACGATACTTCCCGGATATTCCGGTCTTATCGTATAACGAATTGATGCCGACGATCGAAGTGAAGAGTATTGGGGTGATATAAGCAATGATAGTGAAAAAAATCGTAGCAGATACGGTGGCTGAAGCAATGGAGCGAGTTAAACAGGAGTTAGGCGAAGAAGCTATCATCTTGAATACACGGCATATAAAAGTCGGTGGTATTTTCGGGGTTTTTGCAAAACGAAAAGTAGAATTGGTCGGTTCGGTGGATGAACATGTAGAGGATAAAAGGACTGTTAAAGTAGAACAGCCGAATAGAGTGAACCCTCATGTAAACCAAATAGAACAGCGATCAATCGTAGAACGCCCTACAATTATTACGACAGGGGAAAGACCATTACCAAGAGAACTAAGACAGTACGCTAAGTTACTTGCGGAGCCAGCGTTGAATCAGTTGGCAGAACACCTACACGAGAAACTTGTGTCAACTTATTATCAAACGCAGCAAGCTGAATTGAACACGGTATTACTCGAAGAGGTTCAAGCGAAGATTCGGACGAAAACGACGCATTCGAAATTCATTATGTTAACAGGTCCTACAGGTGTCGGAAAGACGACTACGATTGCAAAACTAGCAGCACATTTTACGTTAACAGAAAAAAAACGAGTCGGTCTTATTACGACGGATACATATCGGATATCTGCCATTGAACAATTAAACACATATGCAGATATACTAGGTATCCCGATTCATGTTGCATACGATCTGAATGACTTTGAACAAGCGAAAGAAGCATTACAATCATGCGATATCGTTCTGATTGACACAGCGGGTAGGAATTTTCTTGATGTCGGGTATGTTGAACAATTAAAAAGTCGGCATACTTTTGAAGAGACGGATGTATTTCTCGTACTCAGTCTGACTGCGAAATATCAAGATCTACTTCGTATGTATGATCGCTTTCAATCCGTACCTGTATCTGGAATTATTTTCTCAAAAGCGGACGAGACAAGTGAATTATGGTCAATCGTTGGTCTCGCGGAAGAAAGTGATGTACCCATCTATTGTATAACCACTGGTCAAGAAGTACCTGAAGATATCTTGTTTAGTTCTGTAGAAGAGATATCCCAGATGATCGTCGAGAGAGGAATGGGATGATGCAAGAAGATCAAGCTCGAGTCCTACGCTCTAAGTTATCCGTAAATGAAACTAAAACGATTGCTATTGTTAGTGGTAAAGGTGGCGTTGGGAAAACGAACGTCGCTGTCAACTTAGGTGTTGCTCTATCTCTTCAAAACAAGAAGGTACTTATTATCGATTTAGATATCGGTATGGCCAACATTGGTATTTTACTCGGTAAATCTTCTAAGTTATCACTGATGGAATGTGTGAAGAAAAGAGAATCACTACAACAGTCAATTGTAGAATATTCACCAACCCTTCAGTTCATTCATGGGGGAAGTGGATTTGCTGAATTGACGAATTTCACGAGTGATGACATTACCTTTTTATTACGTGAATTTCGATTCTTCTATGAATATGATTATGTATTACTTGATCTAGGTGCCGGTGCTAATCATCAAACGTTTGATTTCATTGGTAGTGCAGATGAAGCATGGCTAGTTGTTACACCAGAACCTACTTCCATCATGGATGGGTACGCGTTTGTAAAATTAGCCCATCATCATGCGAATGAATTGCCTGTTTCCGTGATTGTTAATCGAGCTACGAATGGTGAAGAAGCTCTTGAAACATTTGATCGGCTCGAATTAGTCAGCTCTCAATTTTTAAGAAAATCACTACGTTTCATTGGTTTTCTACCTGAAGATCAAACAGTAGTGAAAGCGGTCAAAGCCCAAATGCCATTTTATATCATGGATCGAAAAAGTCATGTCAGTTGGCGAATGGATCACATTACTACTTCATTGACGGGTGTTCGCGTAAAAGAACGAAAGTTTTTAGATCGATTATTAAGTCGGCTAAAGCATGGGAAAGATCATGTCCATTAAGTTGGAAATAAAGGAGGAAATCATTCATGGACTTAAATGAATATGTAGGATTGTTCCTTGATGAATCAATGGAGCACCTTCAAGCAATCAATACAAGCTTATTGGATTTCGAACAACGTATGGATGACGAAGCTGTCATTGATCAAATTTTCCGGTCAGCTCACACACTCAAAGGAATGGCAGGAACGATGGGGTATGATGCTATCGCTGACTTAACGCATGAAATGGAGAGTGCTCTCGATTTAGTTCGCTCTAAAAAACAACCAGCTACTTCCGAACTGATTGATGTATTATTCGTCGCGGCAGAACAACTTGAAACGATGGTTGAAGATATTAGTCGAGGTGGAAAAGGAAAGTTAGATGTAACGGAGACGGTTAATCGATTGAAGCGATTCATTCAACCGAGTGATGTACAAGTTGAAACGAATGTTCTACCTACTACGCAACAGAATTTTGAATGTGATGTCTATTCAAAAGCGGTTGTCCAACAATCGATTGCAGCAGGCTATCAAGCATACGTGTTATCAGTCGAACTATCAGCTGATGTCATCTTAAAAGCTGCTCGCGTTTATATGGTGTTTGATCGTCTTCAATCACTGGGGGACGTCATTTTATCAAATCCGACTTCAGATGACTTAGAGCAAGAACATTTTGATACATCATTTGAGATTTTATTCGTAACACAAAGTGAAAAAGAGACGATTCGAGAAGCAGTTGAAGCCGTATCAGAAGTGGCGAATGTTTCCATCGTCCCTTTTGAGACGACGTCAGAAGCAGAAGTTGCCACTTCTACGTTGCAACAAGAACCTGTTACTGAAGAGATTCAAAAAGAGGCGACTTCTACGACGAGTGAACCAATGGATGTCACTGCACCAGTCGCTTCAAAAACGATCCGTGTCAATCTTGAACGGATTGACCGCCTCATGAACTTATTTGAGGAGTTCATCATCGATCGAGGTCGCTTAGAACGAATTGCGGCAGAAGTAGGTTCTCCTGAATTGACGGATACTGTTGAGCGAATTAAGCGTGGGACGAACGAATTACAGTCTCTCGTATTGACTTTACGTATGATGCCAATTGAACAAGTATTTAATCGTTTCCCACGAATGGTACGTTCTGTATCGAAAGATGTCGGAAAACACATAAAACTTCATATCACTGGTGCTGAGACAGAGTTGGATCGAACAGTCATCGATGAGATCGGAGATCCATTAGTTCACTTGATTCGTAATGCAATCGATCATGGAATCGAAAACAAAGCGGACCGAATTCTTGCTGGAAAACCTGTTGAAGGGAATTTATCATTACGCGCCTATCATTCGGGAAATCGAGTCTTCATTGAAATCGAAGATGATGGTGCTGGAATTAACCACGAGCGCGTCACACGAATCGCGATTGAAAAGGGGCTAATTACGGAAGAAGAGGCGGCACTATTAACAATTGAAGAAGCATCGATGTTATTATTCGCTCCAGGTTTTTCGACAGCAGAAACGGTGACAGATTTGTCCGGGCGAGGTGTAGGACTCGATGTTGTGAAATCCAAGATTGAATCTCTTGGTGGGGAAGTATTTGTAGAAACACGTCGTGGTGAAGGTACTATTTTCCGAATTAGTCTACCACTTACGTTATCTATCATTTCAGCAATGTTGGTTGAACTTGGTAAAGAAACGTATGCTATTCCGTTGACGGCAATCATCGAGACAACATCATTAAGAAGCTCTTCGATCTTACAGGCGCATCGCGAGAAAGTATTCGATTTCCGTGGACAATTGGTTCCATTGATTTCGTTAAATGAAGTCTATGGATTGCCGCAACATGAGGCGGAGGCTTACTCCGTTGTTGTTGTTCGTAGTGGTGAAAAGCTGGCAGGTTTAATCGTTTCTGAATTGATTGGACAACAAGAAATTGTCATGAAGCCGCTAGGTAGTTATCTCGAAGGTATTCGGGCTATTTCCGGAGCAACTATACTTGGCGATGGGCAAGTGGCATTAATCATTGACAGTAACGCTCTATTACGAAAGTGAGGGAATTGAAGATGGAACAAAAGTGGGTTGTTTTTCAACTAGAAGAGAATTCATATGGGATTGACGTACAATCTGTTCGTTCAATTGAACGTCTCATTCCCATCACACGAATTCCAAATGCTGCTTCTTACGTTAAAGGTGTAATTAATTTGCGTGGAGTCGTAACACCTGTGATTGATTTACGTTCACGTTTAGGTTTTGACGTAATCGAAGAAACAGAAGAAACACGGATCATCATTGCAACACTTGAGCACGGAGACGCTGGATTCATCGTTGATCGAGCGAATGAAGTCGTAGAATCTTCTGAAGTTAGAATCGAGCCTTTGGGCGAACAAAAACAGGAAGATGCATCTTACCTAACGGCAGTCGCAAAAGGAGAAGACCAACTGTTTTCTTTAATCGAACCAAATCGATTATTTGAGGATATCGTTCATGCTTAATTCAGATCAAAAAGATATTTTCAGAGAAATTGGAAATATCGGAGCAGGTCATGCTGCTACAGCATTGTCTACACTTTTAGGGAAACCAATTGAAATCGAAGTGCCTTCTGCCGAATTAGAATCGTTTACAACGATCATAGATCGTGTGGGCGGTGCAGAAGCTTACACGGCTGGCGCATTGTTACGGTTTTCAGGTGATATTCGAGCGACCTTGCTTTTTTTGATGCCACTCCATGATGCAGAAAAGTTAATTGGACAGCTAATGAAATCTGAATTCCAATTTTTCTCTGATTCTCATGAAATGGGGGTTTCTGCCTGGGAGGAAATCGGGAATATACTAATTGGGGCATATGCACGATCGATTTCAGATTGGTTGGATTTGTCCCTCCAAGTCAGTGTTCCTGCTTCTGCATTTGATATGGTTGGCGCACTTCTCGAGGTGGCATTGCTTGAATCTTCAACACCGGGAAATATGGCTTTGTATATCGACACTCATCTTTCTAGTGCCGGGAATGAATTGACTGGACACTTGCTTCTCCTTCCAGAAGCAAATGCGTTTCAGACAGTTTTTCAGCGATTGGGTGTGGACATTGATGGATGAACTCATACGTATTGGAATTGCAGAATACGCAATCAGCAAACAGCCTGTCATTCTTCGCACTGCTGGTCTTGGTTCTTGCGTTGGGGTCGTCATCTATGATCAAGAGCGAGGGTTATCAAGCATGGCACACGTGATGTTGCCAGATTCGGCCATTAGTCGTAATCGCGAGGCAGAAATCGGTAAGTTTGCAGATACTGCTATTTTAGAAATCGTAAAACGCTTACGAGCAAATGGTGCATTACGCTTACGTGCTAAGATCGCTGGTGGTGCACAGATGTTCCAATTCAAATACGAACATGAATCGATGCGAATTGGAGAACGAAACATTGCGTCCGTCAAAGATATGTTACAAAAGACAGGAATCCCACTCGTTGCAGAAGATGTAGGTGGCACGAATGGGCGGACGATCGAGTTCCACTCAAAGTCAGGACGTCTCGTTATCCGGACAGTAAATGTCGGGACGTTGGAAATATAGAGGAGGAATGGTCATGCGTGAGGAATTACAACAACTTTGGGATCGATGGCTATCGACACGTGATATCACGGTAGCAGATGAATTACTTTTGAATTACGAGCCTCTCGTTCAGTATCATGTTCAACGACTAAGTGCAACATTACCTAAAAGTGTCGATCGAGATGAATTGAAAAGTTTAGGGATGATGGGATTGTACGATGCTCTTCAAAAATTCGATCAAAATCATAATAATAAATTCGACACGTATGCCGCCTTTCGGATTCGAGGAGCAATTTTAGACGGATTGCGAAAAATCGATTGGTTACCACGTTCTTTACGAGAAAAAGCAAAGCGGGTCGAAGCAGCTGTTGAAATACTAGAGCAATCTCTTCAAAGAACTCCGACGATTGAAGAAGTATCTTCGATTGTAGAAATGTCTACAGATGAAGTGAAGAGTGCGTTAGCTGAAAGTTATTTTGCAAATATATTATCGATTGACGAAGCCGTCACTTTACAAGATGAAGGGAAAGCAATTACCGTTTCCTATCTAGACCCTGATACTGCGACTCCGGAAGACATGTTATTAATGCGTGAGTTGATTGCTAAATTAGCAGAGGAAGTTAAAGAGCTGTCAGAAAAAGAACAACTCGTCGTTTCCTTGTTCTACTATGAAGAATTAACATTGACTGAGATTGGCGAAATCCTTGAATTGTCAACATCTCGAATTTCTCAAATCCACTCTAAGGCTCTCCGTAAATTAAAAAATGCATTGGGAAGTGCCTACTTAGCAGATCGTGTCGCAATGTGAAAGGAAATCAATCATGACAGTCGTGTATATACTCTTAGCAGCTCTTATATGCTACGCACTACTTGTGCTGTTTCGTCAGCAAGCGGATTTAAAAGATCGTATATCCCGTTTAGAGCTTGAAAAAAGCGAAACAGAGCAAGTTTTATTAAGCTTTATGGAGCAAGTAAATGAAATGACCGAGCAGAACGTAAAATCTGAGGTATCATCTAATCCTATAAATGAAACATATCAGAATCCATCAATAGAATCAGTTTTACCTGAGGAAAATGTTGTACAAAATGAACGAGCTGAATCATATATTGAAACACCAGTTCCTTCTGAAGTACAGAACGAAGAACAGGTCTTAACAGATGTGGAGCAGGCTTTACGCGAAGGAACAGATCTTGAGACACTCGCTCGTTCTTTGAACCGGGGAACGGGTGAGGTCGCTTTAATTGCTAAACTTTCTCGTCAAACGAAGGTTGCTCCTCGTTAATCTTTATGCTATATTAGTCTACGGTGTTAATTACGCACGCATGTATCGCCAGCTGCGGTGCCTTTAATAGGTTAGCTGGACAGACGATCATCGCGGAGGACATCCAAAACCCAAAAGGAGGAATTCATCATGGCAGTAATCTCGATGAAACAATTGTTAGAAGCTGGTGTACACTTCGGTCACCAAACACGCCGTTGGAACCCAAAAATGGCAAAATACATCTTCACAGAACGGAACGGAATCTACATCATCGACCTTCAAAAAACGGTCAAAAAAGTAGACGAAGCATACAACTTCATCCGTGAAGTAGCGTCTGAAGGCGGAAACGTTCTTTTCGTTGGTACGAAAAAACAAGCTCAAGACACTGTGAAAGAAGAAGCGATCCGTGCAGGTCAATACTTCATCAACGAACGTTGGTTGGGTGGAACTCTCACGAACTTCTCTACAATCAAAAAACGTATCAACCGTTTGAAACAACTCGAAAAAATGGAAGAGAACGGTACATTCGAAGTTCTTCCTAAAAAAGAAGTCATCATTCTTAAAAAAGAAATGACTCGTCTTGAGAAATTCCTCGGCGGTATCAAAGATATGCCAGGCGTTCCGGATGCACTCTTCATCGTTGACCCACGCAAAGAGCGTATCGCGATTGCAGAAGCACACAAACTCAACATCCCAATCGTTGCGATTGTTGATACTAACTGTGATCCAGACGAAATCGACTACGTCATCCCAGCGAACGACGATGCGATCCGTGCAGTCAAATTGCTCACTGGTAAAATGGCTGACGCAATCCTCGAAGTTAAACAAGGCGAAGATAACGTAGCACCTGAAACTACTGAAGAAGTAGTAGCAGACGCTGAGTAATTCGTGATGCCAGGTGATAAAGGGAATCGACCTTTTATCACCTTTTTTTTTGAAACTAAGGATGTTATAAGGAGGAATATCGAATGGCTATTACAGCAGCAATGGTTAAAGAACTTCGTGAAAAAACAGGTGCAGGGATGCTCGACTGCAAAAAAGCACTCGTTGAAACTGACGGTGACATGAACGCAGCAGTAGATTTCTTGCGTGAAAAAGGGATTGCTAAAGCAGCAGCAAAAGGCGATCGTATCGCTGCTGAAGGGTTGACTGCAGTTGCAGTTGACGGTAACAAAGCGGCACTCGTCGAAATCAACTCAGAAACAGACTTCGTTGCGAAAAACGAACGTTTCCAAACACTCGTTCAAAATATCGCAGACGCTGTTCTCCGTAACGGTTCTGAGACTGCTGAAGCAGCTCTTGCTTCTGAATACGAAGCAGGTAAAACAATCGACACATACATCTCAGAAGAAGCTTCAACAATCGGAGAGAAAATCTCACTCCGTCGCGTAGCACTCTTCACAAAAGCAGATGACGCAGTCTTCGGTTCTTACCTCCACATGGGTGGACGCATCGGTTCAGTCGTCGTCATCGAAGGTACGACAGACGAAACAGTTGCAAAAGACGTTGCAATGCACATCGCAGCAGCACGTCCACTTTACGTTGACCGTACTTCTGTCACAGAAGAAGAAAAAGCGCGTGAAGAAAAAGTCCTCACTGAGCAAGCGTTGAACGAAGGAAAACCAGCTAACATCGTTGAAAAAATGATCGTTGGTCGTATGAACAAGTTCTTCGAGGAAATCTGCCTCGTCGATCAAACGTTCGTCAAAGATCCAGACTTCAAAGTTGGTAAATATGTAGAATCTAAAGGCGGTAAAGTCGTGTCATTCGTACGCTTCGAAGTTGGAGAAGGTATGGAAAAACGCGAAGAGAACTTCGCTGAAGAAGTTATGAACCAACTTAAAAAATAAGAATCGGGATCATCCTGATGACAAGAGAAGGAACACGTATGCTTCAATCCACTTTCGTGTGGAAGTGGTTCGTGTTCCTTTTTTACGGAATTTAGCAAGGGGGACATAGTCATGCAACCGAAATATAACCGGATTGTGTTAAAATTGAGCGGAGAAGCGCTCGCAGGAGATCAAGGGTTTGGGATCAATCCTGTCATCGTCAAATCTATCTCGGAACAGATTCGCGAATTAGTTGAATTGAACGTTGAAGTAGCGGTCGTCGTCGGAGCTGGAAACATTTGGCGTGGCAAAACAGGTGCAGAACTTGGGATGGACCGAGCCAACGCCGATTATATGGGGATGTTAGCGACAGTCATGAACTCGCTTGCGCTTCAAGACAGCTTAGAAGATGTAGGTGTTGAAACACGTGTTCAAACATCAATCGAGATGCGCCAAGTAGCAGAACCGTACATTCGCCGTCGTGCGATGCGTCACCTTGAAAAAGGACGCGTCGTCATCTTTGCAGCAGGTACAGGGAATCCGTACTTCTCGACAGATACGACAGCTGCTCTTCGTGCAGCTGAAATTGAAGCAGAGGTCATCTTGATGGCGAAAAACAACGTTGATGGTGTCTACTCAGCTGACCCGAATGTTGATCCAGAAGCGAAGAAGTTCGAAACGCTCTCTTACTTGGATGTCTTAAAGGATGGACTTCAAGTCATGGATTCTACAGCAACATCACTTTGTATGGACAATGACATCCCGCTCATCGTCTTCTCGTTGATGGAAGAAGGTAACATCAAACGTGTCGTCATCGGTGACGAAATCGGGACAATCGTAAGGGGGAAATAATATGTCAAAAGAAATCTTAAAACAAGCCGAAGAACGGATGGAAAAAGCACATCTTTCACTTAAGAAAGAACTTGCGACACTCCGCGCCGGTCGTGCGAACGTTGCGATTTTAGATCCTGTTCAAGTCGAATACTACGGTTCACCGACACCGCTCAATCAAGTAGCGAACGTCAACACACCAGAAGCACGTCTGATCTTGATCACTCCATGGGATAAATCAATGGTCAGCGAGATTGAAAAAGCGATTCAACGTGCTGATCTTGGTCTTGCGCCATCATCTGATGGTACAGTCATCCGTCTTGCGATTCCACCGCTAACGGAAGAGCGCCGGAAGGAACTCGTCAAACTCGTCAAGAAGTATACGGAAGAAGGTAAGGTTGCCCTCCGTAACATTCGTCGTGATACGAACGAGCAGTTAAAGAAACAAGAAAAAGATGGTGCATTGACAGAAGATGATTTGCGTGGCTACACAGAAGATGTTCAGACGTTGACAGACAAGTTCGTTAAACAACTTGATCAGACAGCAACGGAAAAAGAACAAGAAATCATGGAAGTATGACGCGACGGATCGTCATGGGGGGGACTCTTTGTCACACGAAGAGTCCCTTTCTTCATAATTGAGAGAGGAGGAAGTGCGGATGTTTCAATGGTTGAATCAGACGAAAGAAACCGAAACCTATGACCGGGTGCCTGAGCACGTCGCTATCATCATGGATGGAAACGGTAGATGGGCACAAAAGCGCGGACTTCCGCGTATCATGGGACATCGCGAAGGCATGAAATCGATTCGTGAGGTCGTTCGGGTTGCAAATGAACTCGGCGTTAAGAGTCTGACATTATACGCCTTCTCGACGGAGAATTGGACGCGTCCGGAAGAAGAAGTGAGTTTTCTCATGAAACTGCCGGCACAATTTCTAGAGTCGGATTTAAAAGAGTTAGACGCGCAAAATGTCAAAGTCGAGGTAGCAGGAGAAGTGTCACGCCTCCCCCATTTCACACGTGAGGCAGTGGAACAAGCGAAACTGGATACGCAACACAATACAGGACTTCGTCTGATTTTCGCTCTGAATTATGGAGGACGCGATGAGCTCGTGCAAGTCATGCAAAAACTGGGCGCACAGGTTCAGGCAGGAACATTGTCACCGGACGCGATTACACCGGAGACGATCGAGCGCGAGCTAATGACAGGATCCGTAACCGATGTCGATTTCGTGATTCGAACGAGTGGCGAACAACGGTTATCGAACTTCTTACTTTGGCAAGCGGCGTACGCAGAGTTTTATTTTACAGATGTCTTGTGGCCAGAGTTCCGTCGGGATGCTTTCTTGGCAGCAATTGAAGATTACAATCAACGGACACGCCGATTTGGCGGCGTCTGATTAAATGAGGAACTAGCTTATGAAAACTCGGATTATCACAGGGATATGGGCAGGCGCCATCTTTTTGACGCTTTTGTACATCGGTGGACTTCCCTTTTTAGCGTTTATGGCAATACTAACGATTCTCGGTTTTACCGAGCTCGTCCGGATGCGACAATGGAGCGGTTCGCGCATTCCACGGATTTTATTCGGGATCGGCACATTATTACCATTCGTCGGTATCTATGAAGAGGCAGTCGATCGGACACTCCCAATCGGACTTTCACCAATCGCTTGGGCAATGATCATTTTATTGATCGGTCTCTTTTGGAATGTGTTTTCGAAAAATGTCTTTACGTTCGATGATGTCGCCTTTTTACTGCTGACTGCGGTTTATGTCGGTGTCGGTTTTGCATCGTTCGCCTACATCCGCTTACTCGAACATGGATTAACGTGGTCGCTCTTGATCATTCTCTTGATCTGGTTTACGGATTCAGGGGCGTACTTCGTCGGGAAGCGATTTGGTAAGAATAAACTGTGGCCGTCAATCAGCCCGAACAAAACGATTGAAGGGGCAGTCGGTGGCGTACTACTTGCCATCTTACTCGGTGTCGTGTTTGAAAGTATCGAACCGACAGTCGGTTTTGGGAAAGTCATTGTCCTTGCCATCATCGTTGCCGTCGT
Organism: Exiguobacterium sp. UBA5002; assembly: GCF_002396765.1. Classification (NCBI taxonomy): domain Bacteria; kingdom Bacillati; phylum Bacillota; class Bacilli; order Caryophanales; genus Exiguobacterium; species Exiguobacterium sp. UBA5002. Next base: position 174,635 of record NZ_DGYQ01000020.1, on the reverse strand, counting down.
TGGGCAACTTGGTGACTTGGTCCAGTCCGCTTACAAACGCCATTATGGTGTGAAGGATTCTGGAACGTTACTACCGGGCCATGGTGGTATTCTAGATCGGTTCGACAGCATGATGATCGTCTTTACGGTCCTCGTCGTACTCGATATCTTTGCTTGAGGAGGCGCTTCATTATGAAGAAAATCAGTATCATCGGTGGAACGGGATCGATTGGTACGCAGACACTTGATGTCATTGCGGCTAATCCAGACCTTTTTGAATTGACGAGTTTTGCATTTGGCCGCAACACGACGGTTGCCGTACCGTGGTTGAATCGTTTGCAACCGATGCTTGTCGGAGTTCAAGATGAGACAACACGTCAAGAACTCGAGCAGCAGTTGAGTTATCAGCCGACGATCGTCATCGGTGAAGAAGGATTGCTTGATGTCGTGACGCATCCTGAAGTCGATACAGTCATTACAGCGGTCGTAGGAGCTGTCGGCTTACGTCCGACGCTTGCCGCAATCGAGGCGGGTAAGACGATTGGTCTTGCGAACAAAGAAACACTCGTCACGGCAGGGCACCTTGTCATGAAGCTCGCGCGCGAAAAAAACGTGACGATTTTACCAGTCGATAGTGAGCATGCGGCGATTTTCCAATGCTTGAACGGTGAGCGGCGAGAAGATGTCCGTCAAATCATCTTGACGGCGTCAGGTGGGAGCTTCCGTGATCAATCACGTGAAGAGCTGGCAGACGTGACGGTCGAACAAGCACTAGCGCATCCGAACTGGTCGATGGGAGCAAAAATCACGATTGATTCCGCGACGATGATGAACAAAGGGTTCGAAGTCATTGAAGCGCACTGGTTATTTGATGTCGACTATGCGGATATCGATGTCGTCATTCACCGTGAATCCATCATCCACTCGATGGTCGAATTCAACGATGGAGCTGTCATGGCTCAGCTTGGTATGCCCGACATGCGAGAACCGATTCAGTACTCTCTTACATATCCGTCCCGCCTTGAAATCCAAGGGGGAGAACGGTTAAACTTAAAGGAAATCGGACGCTTACACTTTGCTGATGCATCATTTGAGCGTTATCCGTTGTTACGACTTGCTTTTGAAGCGGGTCAAGCCGGCGGATCGATGCCATCAGTACTCAATGCTGCGAACGAACAAGCGGTGGACCGTTTCTTAAAAGGGGACATTCGCTTTTTAGAAATCGAAGCGAGCGTCGAGGCGGCGCTTCAAGCTCATGAGCTTATCGAGGAGCCTTCTTTGGATCAAATCCTTGAAGCTGATCGATGGGCGCGTGAGTTCGTATCGTCTCTTACATTCGCTAACTAAGGATGGGATAAGTAATGACGACCTTTATTTCAATCGTGCTGATGTTCGGTGTACTCGTCGCCGTCCATGAATGGGGTCATCTCGTAATGGCGAAGCGGGCAGGTATTCTCTGTCGGGAATTCGCGATTGGATTTGGACCGAAGATCTTTTCAGTGTTTAAGAATGAGACGTTGTATACGGTACGCCTGTTGCCGATTGGTGGTTACGTCAAGATGGCGGGTGAAGAACCTGAACTCGTAGAAATCAAATCAGGTCAAACCGTTGGATTACAGTTAAAGGACGGCGTCATCGAGACGATTTATTTCGATGCGGATCAGCCACAAGTCGATCAAGTCGTTACTGTCGAGCGGATTGACTTGTTGCGTCAACTCGAACTCGTTGGGTTACAAGACGAGACATCGGTTCGCTATCCTGTCTCACCGACAGCATTTCTTGTCGAAGGTCAGACACGGACCCAAATTGCGCCATATGACCGCACATTTGGTTCGAAATCCGTATGGAAACGCGTCCTTGCGATTGCTGCAGGACCGTTCATGAACTTTGTCCTTGCGTTCGTCATTTTATTCGGTCTTGCCTTATATAATGGTTCTCCGACAGGGGAAAGCGTCATCGGAACAGTACAAAAAGGTTCACCTGCCGATCAAGCAGGACTTGTTGAAGGTGACCGGATTATCTCGGTCAACGGACAGGATACAGCAAAATGGACAGATTTACGTGCTGGATTCCAAGATCGTGCTGGGAAAGCGACAGAAGTAAAATATGAGCGTGATGGAAAAGAGACGACAACTGAGATCACGCCAAAAGTGCAACAGCAAGGGGAACAGAAGGTTGGCATCATCGGTGTCACGAATGAGACAGAAAAATCATTCGGAACAGCACTACAAACGGGCGTTTCAGAAACATGGCGGATGTCGACGCTTATCGTCGGAGCTGTTGGAGATCTCGTAACGGGTGTCGTTGGCGTCGATCAATTATCAGGACCAGTCGGGATCGTTAAAATGACCGATCAGGTCGCAGATAGTGGGTTCTCGATGCTCTTGACATGGACAGCATTGTTGTCCGTCAACTTAGCAGTCTTCAACTTATTGCCACTTCCAGCACTTGACGGAGGACGCTTGTTGTTCCTCTTCCTTGAAGCCTTACGCGGTAAACCAGTTGATCCTCAAAAAGAAGGATTGGTTCACTTCGTCGGTTTTGCGCTTTTGATGCTACTCATGCTCGTCGTCACTTGGAACGACATTCAAAAATTCTTTTAATTAATCACTCAGTCAAAGGAGTTCGTGACTCATTATGAAACAATCAAAACTATTCATGCCAACGTTGCGTGAAGTACCATCTGATGCAGAAGCCATCAGTCACCAACTCTTGCTTCGTGCAGGATTCATGCGTCAAAATGCCGCTGGGATCTATTCGTATCTCCCACTCGCAAAACGAGTACTCGCAAACATCGAGACGATCATCCGCGAGGAATTAGAAGCGGCGGGTGCGCAAGAATTACTAATGCCAGCGATTCAACCAGCTGAACTATGGGAAGAAACAGGACGCTGGGATATCTATGGACCTGAATTAATGCGCTTGACGGATCGTCATGATCGCCGGTTCGCGCTCGGAGCGACGCACGAGGAACTGATCACTTCAATCGTTCGTGATGAATTGAACTCGTACAAAAAGTTACCGGTCAATCTCTTCCAGATTCAAATGAAGTACCGTGACGAACGTCGTCCACGTTTCGGTTTATTACGTGGTCGTGAGTTCATCATGAAGGACGCTTATTCGTTCCATTCTTCACAAGAGAGCTTAGACGAAGAGTATCAAAACATGTTTGATACGTATTCGCGCATCTTCACACGTGTTGGTCTTGAGTTCCGTCCAGTCGTCGCTGACTCAGGTGCGATTGGTGGTAGTGGAACACATGAGTTCCATGCGTTAGCAGCAATCGGTGAAGATACGATCGTCTACTCAGACCAATCGGATTATGCAGCGAACTTAGAGATGGCAGAGTCCATCGATGCCTATCCGAAGCAAGACAAAGCACCAGAAGCACTTGAAGAAGTGCATACGGCAGATGCGAAGACGATCGAAGCGGTCAGCGCACATTTGAATTTACCAGCAAACGAATCAATCAAGACCGTCATCTTCAAGACGGAGCAAGGGCTTGTCATGGCACTCGTCCGGGGCGATCACGAAGTCAACGATATCAAGTTGAAAAACTATCTGGGAGCACTCGACATCACGATGGCGAGCGACGAAGAGATTGAAGCAGCGCTTCACTCAACGCCTGGAACACTCGGACCGATCGGAGCAGACATGAAGATCGTCGCCGATTACGCGATTCGTGCCTTGACGAACGCTGTCTGTGGTGCAAACAAAGCGGAAACGCATTATATCCATGTCGACCCAAGTCGTGATTTCGAAGCAGAATATACAGACTTGCGCTTCGTCGAAGAAGGTGACGCGTCACCAGACGGCAACGGAAACGTTAAATTCGCACGTGGCATCGAAGTCGGTCAAGTCTTCAAACTCGGAACACGTTACTCTGAAGGAATGGGAGCGACGTTCCTCGATGAAGGCGGTAAAGCACAACCACTCATCATGGGATGTTACGGCATCGGTGTCTCGCGGACATTGTCGGCAGTCGTCGAACAGCATTATGATGAGCGTGGGATCATTTGGCCAAAAGCGATCGCACCATACGATGTCCATTTGATCGTCGTCAATGGTAAAAATGCGGAACAGCTTGAACTCGGAGAAACACTATACCGTGAGTTGACAGCTGCAGGTTTTAGCGTCCTACTTGACGACCGGAAAGAACGAGCAGGCGTCAAATTCGCCGATGCGGATTTGATCGGTCTACCGGTTCGCTTGAACGTCGGCAAAAAAGCGGCAGAAGGAATCGTCGAATTAAAAGCCCGTCGTGGTGGCGATGCAGAAGAAATTGGACAAGAACAAGTCGTTGAGGCTGTTCGTTCACTCTATGAAGGTTTAGAATAAAGAATGGAGACGGTCACTTTTCATAAAGTGACTGTTTTCTTGTCTCACACCCATTCGCCCCTTGGGCAATCCGCAAGAGGAGGAGGAGTTGCTGTCACGGTGTGAAGCGATCAGACAGCACAATTGCGAGTGGATACACAACAACGCATGTCACTGTTGCTTAGTGACTTGGAATTACCGAATGGTATCATTGAAGAATACTTTAACGAAGCAGTTCTTGAGAAGCTTCGCGTCAATAAAGCAAAAGCAACCTGGACATTTGAGATCCGCTTGCCACAGGTTTTGCCACAAAACGTCTATCAACTCTTTACGAGTCGCTTGATAAGTCGGTATCAGCAATTCGCCGAAGTCAAGGTCATCCTATACGCGGATGGTCGACCAGACGAACGCCTGTATCATGATTACTGGCCATACGTCGTGCAGGATCTCGCAGATGTCTCATCGGCGATGCGGACACAACTTGGACGGGTCTTACCGGAGTTCAAAGAACAGAAATTATTCATTCCGGTCCGGAGTGAACCGGAAGCAGGATTCTTAAAAAGTAGCTTATGTGGTGAGTTGCAGTTACTTTACAGTGCTTACGGATTCCCGAAATTCAACTGTGAACCGATTGTTCAAATCAACGAATCGAAACAAGAAGCGTTGCGAAATCAGGTGAAACAGGAAGACATGGAAGAAGCAAAGCGGATGCTCGAGTTGCAATTCAAACGGGAACAGTCGCGGGATGACGATGAAGGACCGGTTGAGATCCGGATCGGGAAACCGATTCAAGATGAGATTGTCCCAATCAAGACGATCCAAGACGAGGAACGACGGATCGCGATCCGTGGTCTCGTTTTCTCAGCTGAAAGTCGTGAATTACGAAGCGGAAAGACAATCTTTACGTTTAAGATGACGGATTATACGGACTCCCTTGTCGTCAAGATGTTTGCGCGTGACGAGACAGACGTCAAGATTCTCTCTGCGATCAAAAAAGGGATGTGGATCCAGGCGGCAGGCCGCGTTGAGTTCGATACATTCCTGCGCGATCTTTGTATGATGATTGCCCAACTGTCAGAAGTGAAGATGGAAGCCCCTGCTGACCCTTGGGCAGGCGAGAAGCGTGTCGAGTTACACGCGCACTCGCAAATGAGCCAGATGGACGCCGTCATGAACGTGACGAAATACGTCGAACGCGCGGCGAAATGGGGTCATCCTGCTGTTGCGATCACGGATCACGCGGGTGCCCAAAGTTTCCCGGATGCCTACTATGCCGGAAAGAAAAACGATATCAAGGTATTGTATGGAATCGAAGCGAATGTCGTCGATGACGGGGTGCAAGTCGCCTATCATCCCGTGGACCGTAACTTAGATGACGCGACATTCGTTGTCTTTGACGTCGAGACGACGGGTTTATCGGCGATGTACAACAAGATCATCGAACTTGCAGCCGTCAAGATCCACGACGGTGATATCATCGATAAGTTCGAAGCGTTCGCGGATCCGAAGCATCTATTGTCGGCGACGACGATTGATTTGACAGGAATCACCGATGATATGGTCCGCGGAAAACCAGACCCGGAACAAGTCGTCAAGGAATTCATGGATTGGGTCGGCGATTCGATTCTCGTTGCCCATAATGCCTCATTCGATATCGGATTCTTGAATGCAACACTACGATCCGGTGGACACGATGAATCGATCTTGCCAGTCATTGATACGCTTGAGCTAGCCCGTGTTTTGATGCCGACGCTAAAAAACCACCGATTGAACACACTCGCGAAACGATTTGACATCGAATTGACGCAGCATCACCGCGCCATTTATGACGCGGAAGCGACAGGCTACTTGATGGTCAAGTTGCTGCAAATGGCGGATGAGATGTTCGACATGAAGACACACGCCTCACTCAACAGGGAGATGGGGAAAGATATCTCGCGGGCACGACCATACCACGCGACGGTCTATGCGAAGAACCGGACGGGCTTGAAGAATTTGTACCAATTGATTTCGATTGCTCATACAAAACACGTGCACCGTGTCGTCCGCACACCGCGCTCGCAACTCGTCGCGCACCGGGATGGATTGATCATTGGATCAGCTTGCGATAATGGCGAAGTGTTTGATGCCGCCTTGAACAAGTCGGACGAAGATTTAGCGAAAGTGATGCAGTTCTATGATTTCATCGAGATTCAGCCACCCGCGATGTATGGACATTTGATCGAACGGGAAATCGTTCAGAATGAACTCGAACTGCGCGAACTGATTAAAAAGATCATCCGCGTCGCGGAAGAACATGATATCTTACCAGTCGCGACAGGGAATGTGCATTACCTCGATCAACATGATGCCACGTACCGGGAGATTTTGATCCGGACGCAAGGTGGAGCGAACATGCTGAACATGCGAAAACAATTGCCGCCGGCGCACTTCCGGACGACGAAGGAAATGATGGACGACTTCAAGTTCCTCGGACCGGATGTGTCTGAACGTCTCGTCATCACGAACAGTCAAGCCGTCGCGGAACAGTTCGAGAACATCGACATCATTCCAAAAGATCTCTATACACCGAAGATCGAAGGGGCAGATGAAGAAGTCCGAAACTTGTCGTACGATATGGCGCACCGGATTTACGGCGACACGTTACCAGAGATCGTCGAAGCCCGACTCGAAAAAGAGTTGAAGTCGATCATCGGTCACGGATTCGCCGTTATCTATCTGATTTCCCATAAACTCGTAAAAAAATCACTCGACGACGGCTATTTGGTCGGTTCACGGGGATCGGTCGGATCAAGTCTCGTTGCGACGATGACCGAGATCACGGAAGTCAATCCATTACCACCGCATTATGTCTGTCCAAATTGTAAGGAATCGGAGTTCTTCGATGATGGTTCCGTTGGTTCGGGATTCGACTTACCGGATAAATCCTGTTCGAAATGTGATATCCCGTTGTTTAAGGATGGTCATGACATTCCGTTCGAGACGTTCCTTGGATTTAAAGGGGATAAAGTACCGGATATCGATTTGAACTTCAGTGGAGAATACCAGCCGCAAGCCCATGCCTATACGAAAGTCTTGTTCGGTGACGATTACGTCTATCGTGCCGGAACGATCGGAACGATCGCCGAGAAGACGGCGTATGGCTATGTCAAAGGGTATCAGTCGGAGAATGAGCTGACGTATCGGAATGCGGAAGTCGATCGTCTCGTCAGTGGTGTCACCGGTGTCAAACGGACGACCGGACAACACCCAGGTGGGATCATCGTCGTACCGGACTATATGGATATTTATGATATTAGTCCGATTCAGTATCCGGCAGACGATATGGGTTCTGAATGGAAGACGACACACTTCGACTTCCACTCGATTCACGATAACTTACTCAAACTCGATATCCTCGGTCACGATGACCCGACGATGATCCGGATGCTACAGGATTTATCAGGACGAGATCCAAAGACGATTCCGGTCGATGACCCGGAAGTCATGAAAATCTTCAGTTCGACGGAATCGATCGGTGTGACGCCGGAACAGATTGATTCGAAAACAGGAACGCTCGGTATTCCGGAGTTTGGAACGAAGTTCGTCCGCCAAATGTTAGAAGAGACGAAACCGACGACGTTCTCGGAACTCGTCCAGATTTCAGGACTCTCGCACGGAACGGATGTCTGGCTCGGAAACGCCAGCGAATTGATTTACAACGGAACATGTGAACTAAAAGACGTCATCGGTTGTCGAGATGACATCATGGTCTACTTGATCTACGCCGGTCTTGAACCGTCGCTTGCCTTTAAAATCATGGAGTCGGTCCGAAAAGGGAAAGGACTCTCGATTGACATGGAAGAGGCGATGATCGAGAACGATGTACCGCTTTGGTATATCGATTCCTGCAAGAAAATCAAGTACATGTTCCCAAAAGCTCACGCTGCCGCCTACGTCTTGATGGCCGTCCGGATTGCTTACTATAAGGTCCACCATCCGATGTATTACTACGCTTCGTACTTTACGGTTCGTGCGGGTGACTTTGATATCGGTGCGATGAATAAAGGCTCTGCTGCCGTTCGGAAAGTCTTGCAAGACATCAAGGACAAAGGTTTCGAAGCGACGGCGAAGGATAAGGGATTGTACACGGTTCTTGAAATCGCGCTTGAGATGATCGAACGCGGCTTTACGTTCCAAAAAGTCGATCTCTATCGCTCAAGTGCAACGGAATTCCTCATTGATGGGGATACGTTGTTACCACCGTTTAATGCCGTGACAGGTCTCGGGACGAATGCTGCGAAGCAAATCGTCGAAGCACGTAAAGGCGGCGAATTCCTCTCGAAGGAAGACCTCCAAAAACGCGCTAAATTGTCGAAATCGATCATCGAGACGCTCGATAACCTAGGCTGTCTCGAAGGGTTACCAGACGAGAATCAGCTCTCCTTGTTCGACTTGTAAGCCCTTAGGAACACTTGCTTTGAGCGCTTTCCTATGCTATATTGAGTGAGGAAATGTTTTTTATACTACGACTTGGAAGGAGTAGGGGGACCTGCTCCTTTCTTGTTTGTTTTTTGAAGGAGGATGAAGATGACGAACGTAACGGAAAAGGTCGAAGCGCTCGCAAAACCAATCGTCGAACGAGAGGGGATGGAGCTAGTCGACGTTGAATTCGTCAAAGAAGGGGCGGATTGGTTCCTACGTGTCTCCATCGACAAAGAGGGTGGCGTAGATCTTGAAGACTGCGTCAAAATCAATGAACAGTTATCGGAAGCATTGAATGACAATGATCCGATCGACGAGCCGTATTACCTCGACGTCGCTAGTCCAGGAGCGGAACGTCCACTGAAGAAAGACGAGGACTTCGAAAAGGCGATTGGGAAACATGTGTACATCAAAACGCACGATCCAGTAAAGAATGCGGTTGAATTCGAAGGAACGTTGCTCGCGTACACACCTGAGATGCTTGAAATCGAAGTGCGTGTCAAAACAAGAAAATTGAAAATTGAGATACCGGTCGACAAGATTTCACTTGCGCGACTTGCGGTAATGTTCTGACGGAAAGGAAGAGAACGATGGGACCACAGTTACTCGAGGCGATCAATCAAATCGCGAAAGAGAAGGAAATTGACAAGAACATCATCATCGATGCGCTCGAACAGGCATTGATTTCAGCGTACCGACGCAACTTCGGAAAAGAATCGGAGGCTGTAAAGGTCGAATTCGACCAGCAGACAGGAGACATCCGTGTCTTCGCGCTTAAGGAAGTCGTCGAACGATTGACACAACCAGAAGAGCAACTTTCGCTTGAAGAAGCGCACGAGATCGATCCGACATATGAACTCGGCGATTTCCATAAAGTCGAAGTGACGCCAGGCGACTTCGGTCGTGTTGCAGCACAAACGGCGAAACAAATCGTCACACAAAAAATGCGTGAAGCAGAACGTGAACGTATCTACAATCACTTCGCGGATCGTGAAGACGAGATCATGACGGGTATCGTCGAACGTCAAGATGCACGGAACTTGTACGTCAACTTAGAAGGTATCGAAGCCGTCTTGACGACACACGAGCAAATGCCGAACGAGCGTTTCGGGATTCGTGATCGCATCAAGGTGTACGTCACGAAGGTTGATCCAATGGTCAAAGGATCAGGGGCATCGATTCTCGTATCACGGACACATCCAGGTCTCTTAAAACGTCTCTTTGAAATCGAAGTACCAGAGATTTCAAGTGGCGAAGTCGAAGTCAAGTCTGTTGCGCGTGAAGCGGGCGACCGTTCGAAAATCGCAGTCGCAGCGGATGACATCGATCCAGTCGGTGCATGTGTCGGACAAAAAGGGGCGCGTGTTCAACGCATCGTCAATGATTTAAACGGGGAAAAAATCGATATCGTCCGTTACTCGGATGATCCGAAAGAATATGTCGCGAACGCACTCAGCCCAGCTCAAGTCGTTGCGGTCTATGTCAACGAACCAGCGAAAGCGACAATCGTCGTCGTTCCGGATTTCCAATTGTCGCTTGCAATCGGGAAACGTGGTCAAAACGCGCGTCTCGCAGCGAAATTGACAGGATGGAAAATCGACATCAAGAGCGAGTCTGAAGCGGAAGCGATGGATCTCGAAGATGTCTTCGCGACGGAAGAGCCGGCAGTAGAAGCGGTCCAAGTCGAAGGCGAGGAATAATTCGTGCAAAAAAAGGTACCATTACGTAAGTGTGTCATCACACAAGAAATGAAACCGAAAAAAGAATTAATTCGTGTCGTCCGGACACCTGAACAAGAGGTCGTCATCGATTTAAATGGTAAGATGAATGGGCGAGGTGCCTATTTATCGAAAGATGCGGCAGTCATTGCGACGGCGAAGAAAAAACGGACGCTTGATCATCATTTGAAGGTCAAGACGACAGATGCCTTATACGATGAATTGCTTGAAATCGCGGGAGGTACAAATGAGTAAATGGGAATCCCTTCTCGGTCTCGCGAATCGAGCTAGAAAAGTGACGACGGGAGAAGAACTCGTACTGAAAGAAGTACGAGGAGGACAAGCGAAGCTTGTTCTTTTAGCAGCAGATGCGGGGGCTGCCACGCGTAAGAAAGTCACAGATAAATGTACGAGTTATCAGGTTCCTTACCTAGAAGTCGCCGACCGGACGATTCTCGGTCAAGCATTAGGAAAGGATGCGCGTGTTGTCGTGTCAGTCAATGAAGCCGGATTTGCGAAAAAGCTAACTGAACTCCTCTCGAACGACTAATTGGAGGTGGATCCTTTGGGTAAACGTGTATACGAATTCGCCAAGGAACAAAATGTAACAAGTAAGCAGGTCATCACCCAGCTCGAAAAGCTGGAGAAACCAGTCAAGAATCATATGGCAGTATTAGATGAACAGACAGTACAGCAACTCGATCAAGTATTTAATCCCGAGAAATATCGGGCTCAAAAGACGGAGGCTCCAAAACAAGTGAAATCAGATAATAAACCGAACCGACCAGGAAGTACAAACAAACCAGCAGGTAATCAATCACGTAACAGCAAAGGCGGACGCCCAGAATTCGGCAACCGTAACAACCGTGGCGGCAAACGTCGTCCGAACCAAAAGAAAGCAGAACCACGCAAACTTGAAGTAGCGGATCCGAACTCGAAGTCGAGTCAACGTAAAGCTGCTCGCCGTGCACAAGAAGAAGCGATGGCAAACGTCGTTCAATACTCTGACAACTTGACAGTCGGTGAACTCGCTGAAAAAATGGCGAAAAAACCGAATGAACTGATCATGAAATTGATGGGTCTCGGTGTCATGGCGAACATCAACCAAGATCTTGATGACGAGACAGTGGAACTTCTCGCGACAGAGTTCGGCTTTGAAGTCGAGAAGACAGTCCAAGTCGATGAGACGGACTTTGATCAGTACGAATTGAATCTCGACCAGTACGAATTGTCTGAGCGTCCACCGGTCGTTACGATCATGGGACACGTCGACCACGGTAAAACGACATTGCTTGATTCGATCCGTAACACGAAGGTCACTGCAGGCGAAGCCGGCGGGATTACGCAGCACATCGGTGCTTACCAAGTTGAGATCGACGGCAAGAAGATCACGTTCCTTGATACACCAGGTCACGCGGCGTTCACGACGATGCGTGCACGTGGAGCAGATGTCACGGATATCGCAATCATCGTCGTTGCAGCGGATGACGGTGTCATGCCGCAGACGGAAGAAGCGATCAGCCACGCGAAAGCAGCTGGCGTTCCAATCATCGTCGCGGTCAACAAGATGGATAAAGAAGGCGCAAACCCTGACCGTGTCAAACAAGAATTGACAGAGTTCGAACTCGTTGCAGAGGACTGGGGCGGCGATACGATCTTCGTACCCGTTTCAGCACTTAAAGGTGACGGCATCGATGAATTGCTCGAAATGATCCTTCTCGTCTCAGAAGTACAAGAATACAAATCAACACCAGACATGAACGGTCGCGGAACAGTCATCGAGGCGAAACTCGATAAAGGACGCGGTCCAGTCGCTACACTTCTCGTTCAACACGGAACACTTCGCGTTGGTGACCCGATCGTTGTCGGTCACACGTTCGGTCGTATCCGGGCAATGGTCAACGATATCGGTCGTCGTGTCAAAGAAGTCGGACCATCGACGCCAATCGAAATCACAGGTCTAAACGATGTTCCGAAAGCGGGCGATCAATTCTTCGCATTCGAAGATGAGAAAAAAGCACGCCAAATCGGTGAAGCACGTTACCAACGTGAAATCGAAGCACAACGTCGCGATTCAGCGAAAGTTAGCTTAGAAGATCTCTTTGACCGCATTAAAGAAGGCGAAGTCAAGGACCTCAACATCATCATCAAAGGTGATGTCCAAGGTTCAGTTGAAGCCTTAGCCGGTTCATTGAAGAAAATTGATGTCGAAGGTGTTAAAATTAACATCGTACACTCAGGTGTTGGTGCAATCACGGAAGGTGATGTCATCCTCGCCTCAGCAGCAAATGCGATCATCATCGGATTCAACGTTCGTCCGGATGGTAACGCGAAATCAATGGCAGATCAGGAGAAAGTCGAAATTCGTCTTCACCGGATCATCTACAATGCGATTGAAGAAATCGAGCAAGCGATGAAAGGTCTCCTTGATCCTGAGTTCGTCGAGAAAATCATCGGTCAAGCTGAAGTCCGCGATGTCATCAAAGTATCGAAAGTCGGTACGATTGCAGGTGGATATGTCACGGAAGGTAAGTTGACGCGTGATGCAGGTGTCCGTGTCGTTCGTGATAGTATCGTCATCTACGAAGGAAAACTCGATACACTTCGCCGCTTTAAAGATGATGTCAAAGAAGTCGCTGCTGGTTACGAGTGTGGAATTAAGATCGAACGTTATGATGACATAAAAGTTGATGATGTCATCGAAGCGTTCATCATGGAAGAAGTCAAACGGAAGTAACAGAACGGAATCCATTCTTCCGAACTGGAGGGAACAAACATGAGTTTACGCTCGAATCGTGTCGCCGAACAGGTGCGTAAGGAAATTACGCAACTGCTCATCAAGGATGTCAAGGATCCACGCGTCAAGCCGATTACCGTCACAGGTGTCGAAGTGACAGGAGACTTGCAACAAGCGACGATCTTCTATTCAGTCCTCGGTGACGAAAAAGCACGTGAGGATGCGCGCATCGGTCTTGAAAAATCGAAAGGCTTCATGCGTAAGGAAATCGGATCGCGGATTCGTCTACGGAAAACACCTGAACTATTGTTCGAGGTCGATTCTTCTGTCGAATACGGATCACGCATTGATGAGTTGCTTCGGAATTTGAACAAAGATTAACACCTAAGGCAACCACGCGTGTGGTTGCCTTTTTTCAAGGAGGACATCACGTGGAACCCATCGGAGTATTACCACTAGATAAACCAGCCGGCATGACGAGTCATGATTGTGTCTTTCGTCTACGTCGTTTGTTTCAGACGAAAAAGGTTGGACACACAGGAACGCTTGACCCGGAAGTAACAGGTGTCTTACCGATTTGTCTCGGTCGAGCGACGAAGCTTGCCCGCTTCATCACGGATGAAGGAAAACGTTACGCGGCGGAAGTGACGATCGGCTTCGCAACGACGACAGAAGATGCACACGGAGAGACGGTTCGTGAAACACCGGTCGAACCCGAAAGTATTACTGAAGAGACGATTGCTGATATCCTGAGCGCATTGACAGGGGAGATCGAGCAGACACCACCGTATTATTCAGCAGTCAAAGTGAACGGGAAGAAGTTATACGAATATGCACGAAAAGGGATTGAAGTCGAGCGACCGACCCGGATCGTTCGCATCGATCGATTAGAACGGACATCGAACCTTGTGTTCGAAGATGGTCTCTGCCGATTCCGCCTCGATATCGCGTGTGGGAAAGGGACGTATATCCGGACACTAGCAGTCGAGATCGGAGAACGACTTGGTTATGCGGCACACATGAGCGACTTACGCCGGACAGGATCTGGTGCGATTGCTGAGACGGATACCGTCACACTCGAAACACTCGAATCGTATGAGACGGTCGAAGAACGGATGCAGCACGTCCTACCGATCGAACACGTCATCCAAAAATGGCCACGATTGACGGTTGATGCAGCAACAGCGCAGCGTGTCTTGAACGGAGCAAAGCTGACAAGCATTCCAGTCGAATTCGAGCTGTTTACTGTCTATAATGAAGAGGACGTACCTTTAGCGCTATATCGACGTCTTCCAGAAGAACAGGTAGCACGCGTCGAGGTCATGCTACAAATCGATTAAGATCGGAGAGAGCATCATGGACATCATACATTTGACATATCCGGAACAGCCTCAAAAAGCCCCTGCTGTCATCGCACTTGGCTTTTTTGACGGTGTACATCTCGGACATCAGCAAGTCATCGCAGCAGCACGGAAAGAAGCGGAGGCTCGTCGCCTGCCTTTGGCTGTCATGACCTTTGATCCCCATCCGAAACAAGTACTTGGTAAAGGGGATGAACCGGTCCGCTACATCACGCCGCTTGAACGTAAATTAGAGAAAATCGAACGCCTTGGTGTCGATCGTGTTTATGTAATTGAGTTCACGATTCCTTTCTCGGAATTGTCACCGCAAGCTTTCGTCGATGAATATCTGATTGCGTCCGGTGCAGAGCATGTCGTCGCTGGATTTGATTATTCCTACGGTCGCTTCGGAGCTGGCAAAATGACGACGCTTGATTTTCATAGTCGGGGCACGTTCACACACACCGTTGTAGCAGAGTTCCAAGAAGAAGCAGAAAAAATCAGCTCAACCCGGATTCGTCGTTTACTTGCTGCAGGAGAAGTCGAACCGGCTGCACGTTTGCTTGGAGAACCCTACCAAATCAAAGGTACAATCATTCACGGTGACGCACGTGGTCGACAAATTGGCTTCCCGACAGCCAACATGCGTCCGGAATTTTCTTACGTCATTCCGAAACTCGGTGTATATGCGACTTTCGTTCGCTTAGCGGACGGTCGTCGATTCAAAGCGATGACGAACGTCGGCAGACGCCCGACGTTTTATGAGACGGGAGACGTCAGTATTGAGACACATCTTCTTGACTTTGATGAGGATCTTTATGGTCAAGAATTGACGCTTGAATGGATCGCTTACTTACGCGATGAAAAAGCCTTCAATGGTATCGATCAATTGAAAGAACAATTGGCGCGGGACCGTGAAGAGGCAAATGCACGATTAAGCGTTTGACAATACGGACAGGGTTCGTTATGATAGGTCAGTACGATCACGTACAGCCGATTCGCTTGGCATCTGGTCTCACCATCCGATGCTCGGGAATACGGTCATTCATAAGATGGAGGTGGAGTGACAATGGCACTCACAAAAGAACGTAAAAACGAAATCATCGAAGCATATGCTACGAAACAAGGCGATACTGGTTCGCCGGAAGTACAAGTTGCTGTTTTAACTGAACAGATCACAACTTTGAACGATCACTTACGTACACACAAAAAGGATCACCACTCACGTCGTGGTCTCTTGAAAATGGTCGGTCGTCGCCGTAACTTGCTCACATACCTTCGTAACAAGGATGTTGCACGTTACCGTTCGTTGATCGAGCGTCTTGGTCTCCGTCGCTAATCCCGACGAGAACGAGGTAGGGAAGCAGGAGCATCGTCTCCTGTTTCTTTTTTTTGCCGATTCATGGACTTTTTGCGCAAGAACCTACATAATTAGATTTGAATGAAAAAACGGATAGCAGTGAGAGGAGATTTGTGCATGTCACAAACAAAACAGACGTTTTCGACCGAACTCGGTGGACGTCCATTAACGATTGAAATCGGTCAATTAGCAAAACAAGCGAACGGAGCAGCATTGATTCGCTACGGCGATACAGCCGTTCTTGCTACGGTCGTTGCATCAAAACAACCGAAGGACTTAGATTTCTTCCCATTAACAGTGAACTATGAAGAAAAATTATATGCGGCAGGGAAAATCCCAGGTGGATTCCTGAAACGTGAAGGACGCCCTGGAGAGAGTGCGATCTTGACTTCGCGTCTGATCGACCGTCCAATCCGTCCATTATTCCCGGACGGTTTCCGTCACGACGTACAAGTGGCGACGACAGTCCTTTCGTCAGATGCTGACAATTCACCAGAAGTCGCTGCGATGATCGGGGCTTCGATTGCCCTTTCGATCTCGGATATTCCATTCGATGGTCCAATCGCAGGCGTGACGATCGGTCGCGTCGACGGAGAGTTCGTCGTGAACCCGACTTCAGCGCAAATGGAAGTTAGCGATATCGACCTCCAAGTTGCCGGAACAAAACATGCCGTCAACATGGTCGAAGCAGGTGCGAAGGAAGTATCGGAACAAGCAATGCTTGAAGCGATCTTGCTTGGACACGATGTCATCAAGGAAATGATCGCTTTCCAAGAGGAGATCGTCGCACAAGTCGGTAAAGAGAAGTTCGAATATACGGTATCAAGCTTCGATGAGACAATCGTCAATCGCCTGAAAGCAGAAGCATTGGCAGAAGTCACACAAGCAGTTCAAGTCGAAGAAAAACAAGCACGTGACGTTGCCATCAACGAAGTCATCGCAAAATACATTGAGTTGTATGCAGCTGACGAGTCAGTCACAGCAGAACAACTAGCAGAAGTATCAGGCGTTCTCAACAAGTTCGTCAAAGACGAAGTCCGCCGTCTGATCACAGAAGATAAAGTCCGTCCGGATGGTCGTGGTCTTGCTGAGATCCGTCCACTCGATTCAGAAGTCGGTCTCTTACCACGTGCACATGGTTCAGGTCTGTTCACACGCGGTCAGACACAAGTCTTGTCTGTTGCGACACTCGGTGTTGCGGGTGACGCTCAAATCATCGATGGACTTGGTCTGAAGGAAGAGAAACGTTTCATGCACCACTATAACTTCCCGCCATTCTCAGTCGGGGAAGCACGTCCGATGCGTGCACCAGGTCGTCGTGAAATTGGTCACGGGGCACTCGGAGAACGCGCACTCTTACCAGTTCTTCCGAATGAAGTTGATTTCCCATACACGATTCGTCTAGTGTCAGAAGTTCTTGAGTCGAACGGTTCTTCATCACAGGCTTCAATCTGTGGTTCTATCCTTGCCATGATGGATGCGGGTGTTCCATTAAAAGCACCTGTCGCTGGTATCGCGATGGGCTTGATCATGGAAGGCGACAATTACTCGATCTTGACAGATATCCAAGGGATGGAAGATCATCTCGGAGATATGGACTTTAAAGTCGCTGGAACTCACGAAGGTGTCACAGCTCTGCAAATGGATATGAAAATTGGCGGAATCACGCGTCAAATCCTCGAAGAAGCACTCGAACAAGCACGTCTTGGTCGTCTGCACATTCTTGAGCATATGCAAACTGTCATCGCTGAACCACGTGTCGAATTGTCACAATACGCGCCAAAAATCGTCACACTCAAAATTAATCCAGATAAAATCCGTGATGTCATCGGACCTGGTGGTAAAGTCATCAACGGTATCATCGATGAGACAGGCGTCAAGATCGACATTGATCAAGACGGAACCGTCTTTATCGCTTCGACGGATCAAGCTGGCATCGATCGTGCCCGTCAATTGGTCGAAGATATCGTCCGTGAAGTCGTTGTCGGTGAAGAGTTCGATGGAACAGTCCGTCGCGTTGAGAAATTCGGTGCATTCGTCGAGTTATTCAAAGGAAAAGACGCACTCGTCCACATTTCGGAACTTGCACTTAACCGTGTCGGTCAAACAGAAGATGTCGTCAAACTTGGTGATAAGCTAAAAGTCCGTGTCACGGAAATCGATGACAAGGGACGCGTCAATGCTTCGCACAAAGTCCTGCTCGTCGAAGGCTTAAGCGAAGAAGATCGTGCAGCGTATGAAGAAAAGAAAAAGACAGAGCGTGAGAACCGCCCGCCACGCCGGGATCAGGGTTCACGCCCACCACGTGACGGACAACGTCCACCACGTCGTAACTAATGAATCCAAGGTGGCTCGACGGTGCAGAGAATGCAACGAGAGCCACCTTGTTTCCTATATTTGGAGGAATTACTATGATCGAACGGATACAACTAGAAAATGGAGTTCGACTGATCGTTGAACGGATGCCGGAAGCACGCAGCGTCGCGACCGGAATCTTCATTCAAGCAGGAAGTCGGACGGAACAGATCGAGGAGCATGGTATCAGTCATCTCATCGAGCATATGATGTTTAAAGGGACAAAACGCCATACGGCAAAAGAGATTGCGGTTTACTTTGACCGACTTGGTGGAAATATTAATGCGTTCACGAGTAAGGATCAAACGTGTTATTACGTCAAGACATTAGATGAACATGCAGGAGAAGCCTTTCACGTGTTGGCGGATATGTTCCTCGAATCGACGTTTGACGCGGATGAACTGGAAAAAGAGAAAAAGGTCGTCATTGAAGAGATTAAAATGTACGATGACACACCAGATGATCTCGTCCATGAGTTATTAGCTGTTGCGGCTTACGGAGAGGATGTCATGGCTCGTCCGATTCTTGGAACGGAAGAGAGTGTGCTTCGGATTGATCGTGCGATGATCGTGCGGTATCTCGAAGAAGCGTATGCTCCGGATCAAATCGTCATTTCTGTTGCCGGAAACGTCTCAGACGCGTTGATTGCGCAGATTCAAGAGCGGATGTCGATCCTCGAATCACGATCGAAGACACGCGAGACGATAGAGCCAAGGTTACAAAATGGTGTGATTCGCAAGGAAAAGGATACGGAACAGGCTCATATTTGTTATAATTTCCGTGCGATTCCTTCTGCTGACCCACGTTTGCCTGCCCTCGCCTTACTCAATAATGCATTCGGTGCGACGATGTCGAGTCGCTTGTTCCAATCCATCCGAGAGGAACGCGGTCTTGCCTATTCAGTCTTTTCCTATTACACGACGTTTGACGATCATGGAACGTTCACGATCTATGTCGGCACGTCTCCGGAATCGGTCGAAGAGGTCGAACAGGTCCTCGCTGCTGAAATCGATCGCTTGAAGCGGGATGGATTATCGACGAAGGAACTCGAAGATGGGATTGAACAGCTGAAAGGTTCTCTGATTCTAGGCAACGAAGGCACATCGAGTCACATGAATCGAAACGCCCGAAATGAGTTGCATCTACATCGCCATCCATCACTTGAAGAAGTGTTAGCGGATGTCGAACGGATTCGTCCATCGGATATCGAAGGGCTGATTGAGCACATCTTTTCGGAGGAACCGGCAAAGGCCTATATTCTTCCGGCAGACGAAGAAGAGGAAGCATGATAGCAGAACGGAATAGATGAAACATATGAAATGACGATGTCGAGAAAGAAGGAATACCGTTGAATTTAGCTGAATTGATTCAAGTCATACAGACGCAAAAAATCGAACGAATGGTAGAAGTGGACGTTACGTCCATTACGACCGATTCACGGGATGTTAAACCGGGAACATTGTTCGTCGCCATCAAAGGATATACTGTTGATGGACACGACTATGCTAAACAGGCGGAAGCACAAGGAGCGGTCGCGATCGTTGCGGAACAACCGGTCGACGTGTCGATTCCTGTCATTCTTGTTCGTAGTACATCACGTGCCATTGCCGAGTTGGCTGGCAAATTCTATGATTATCCTTCTGAAAAGATGCGGATGATTGGTATTACGGGAACGAATGGGAAAACGACGACGACGACGATCGTCCGTGATATATTAGCGCACCTTGGTCGGAAGACGGGCATCATCGGTACGGTTGAAGTCAAGATTGGTGACCGCGTCGTGCCAAGTCGCAATACGACACCACAAAGCTCCGAGTTACAAGCCTTTCTGTATCAGATGCACGAAGAAGATGTCCAAGATGTCATCATGGAAGTCTCTTCACATGGATTAGAGCTTGGTCGGGTAACGGGTGTCGATTACGATGTTGCGGGATTCACGAATCTGACGCATGATCACCTTGATTTTCACAAAACATTTGAAAACTATGCGCGTGCCAAAGGATTGTTATTTGCACAACTCGGTCAACGGCTGTCGACAGAGAAAGTCGCGGTCTTGAATGCGGATGATCCGACGAGTGAGCTGTATGAGATGATGACAGGTGCTCGTGTCATGACATACGGCATCGACAACGCAGCTGACCTCCGAGCAACAGCGATTGAACAGTCGCTTCAACAAACGACGTTCACGATGCTGTACAAGGAAGAACAAGTCGATGTCACGGCGAACTTCATCGGTCGCTTTAACGTCTATAATCTGTTGCTTGCGACAGGGATCCTCTTGTCTTGCGGATACGATCTAGCGACGATCGCAGGCGCGATTTCAGCAATCCGTCCGGCAAAAGGTCGGATGCAACGCTTGCCGATTGAAGGATATAACGTCTATGTCGACTATGCGCATACGCCTGACGGCATCGAACAATGTCTGAAAGCACTCGTTGACGTACCGAAGGAAAAGATCGTCTTCCTGATCGGGACAGGTGGAAACCGCGACGTGACGAAACGACCGAAGATGGGCGAACTCGCTTCGACTTACGCAGGAACCGTCGTCATCACAACGGATGATCCACGATATGAAGCATATGAGTCGATTACATCCGGCATCGCCAAAGGGATGACCCACGATCAGTTCGTTGAAATCGGTGATCGGGAAGAGGCCGTGCGTTACGCAGCGCGACTCGCACGACCAGACAATATCGTCATCTTAGCCGGTAAGGGCCATGAAAAATATCAAATCATTGGGGATGAGAAAATCCCTCTCGATGAGGAAGTCATCGTCAAAGAGATGATACGGCAAATGGAGGAACAGAAGTGACTTATCAACCAATCGTTGTAACCATAGATCAATTTGAAACATTCGTAAAAACACATCCCAAAGGTGACTTACTCCAGCTTCCAGCATGGGGAGAAGTCAAAAGCGCGACAGGATGGACACATGAACGGATCGCGGTCGGAACGGCTTCCGGTGAGATTGCCGGAGTTGGTCTTCTTTTGTTCAAGAAAGTACCGAAGCTACCGTTCACGCTTTGTTATGCACCGCGCGGTTTCGTCGTCGATTATACAGATACGGACGCACTTCGCGCCCTTCGTGACGAAGCGATTCGTGTCGCAAAACAACAGAAGGCAATTGCGATTAAATTTGATCCAAACGTCGAGCGGGAAGAATATCCTGGTCTGTTGCAGGAGATGCAAGGACTTGGCTTCAAACATAATGGCTTCGGTGGCGGTTTTGACTACGCGCAGCCACGCTTTACGATGGAGACGAGTCTTGTAGGGACAGAAAAAGAGATCTTCGACGGTTTCCATTCGAAGTTCCGCTACAACGTCCGCCTTGCTGAACGCAAAGGGATCGTATGCGAACAAGCAGATCGTGAAGGGCTAAAGACATTCGCGAAGCTGATGGTCGAGACGGGCGAACGGGATGGTTTTTCAATCCGCGGTCTGGATTATTTCGAAAATCTGTACGATCATCTTCACCCAAAAGGTGATGCAGTCTTGTTTTTGACGAAACTCGATGTCGTTCGTGCGCTTGAGAATACAGAAGCCTTATTACTTCAAGCTGACAAGGAACTCTCGAAAATTCATCGTCAGCTCGAGAAAGAGACGGCCGAGAAGAAGCTAAAAAGCTTAAACAATCGCTTGGAGCAGACGACAGCACAAATCGAAAAAGCAGAGAAGTCGAAGACAGAACTGATGACGATTGCTGCTAAACATCCAAACGGTGTCATCCTATCTGGTGGTCTTTTGACGCTTGCTGGTCGTCGCTCGTATTACTTATACGGCGCTTCATCGAACGAGTACCGGGAGTTCATGCCGAACCACTTGATGCAATGGACGATGATGCAATATGCGAAAGAACATGGTGCGCTCTCCTATGACTTCGGTGGAGTCAGTGGTTCGACAGACCCGGATGATCATTACGCGGGACTCTACGCCTTTAAATCTGGTTGGGGCAGCCGGATGATTGAAAAAATCGGTGAGTTCGATTATGTACTCAATCGTCCGCTCTATCTGTTGCTTGAGACTGGGTTACCGATTCTACAAAAACTTCGGAAGAAGCTTCGCCGCTGATGAAACGGGGAACAATCTTCGGTTGGATCGTATTTTTATTGACGATGTTTGCGATTGGATTGTTTCTTGCGGCATCCATGAATCGGATGCCGACGATTTTAATGGATCAACCGGAGCTCGGGATTGATAGTTGTCCACGAGATGTAGCGGGGGAAGATCGCTTAATCAATGCAAGCGAGACGAACCTGAAGCGTCTCCACCCTGCTGTCGAGGCAGGGGCAAAGGATCTGATCCGTGTTGCGCATTCGTGCTACAATATCGATATCAAGATTACGCAAGGATACCGCTCGATTCAGCAACAGAATGCGCTTTATGAACAAGGACGTTCTAAGGCAGGTGAAGTCGTCACGAATGCACGTGGCGGTGAATCGATGCATAATTATGGACTCGCTGTCGATTTCGTTCAGCTCGTGAATGGCCAGATTTCGTATGACCTTGAGTATGACGGGAATCGGTCTGGGAAAAGTGATTGGCGCGAAGTCGCGGATATCGGAAAAGCGCTCGGTTTCGAATGGGGAGGCGATTGGAAACGATTCGTCGACTATCCTCATTTTGAGATGACGTTCGGGTATTCGCTCGACGAACTGAAGGCTGGTGAACGTCCAAGCCGTTCGGAAAAAGCGAAACGAACGGAAGAAGTCGAAGATTTGTTGAATACGTGATCAACGTCATTCCTGGAGTAATGAGGCAGGAATGACGTTTTTTTTAGATTTCCTAGTCCGATTGTTGGCAGATTGTGAAAATTCGGCTAGAATAGTGATAGTGATAAGTGGACGGCTCACGAAAAGTGAATATGAATTATAGGAGGTCATGTTGTGTCAAAGAAGAAGACGGAAAAAGTAAGCGTCTTTGCTCTTGGTGGCGCCGGTGAGATCGGGAAGAACATGTACGTCGTCGAACTCGACGAGGACATCTTCGTCATCGATGCCGGGTTGATGTTCCCAGGAGATGAGATGCTTGGAATCGATAAAGTCATTCCAGACATCAGTTATTTAAAAGAAAACAAAGAGCGGATTCAGGGGATTTTCATTACCCATGGTCACGAGGATCATATCGGGGCACTCAGTTACGTCTTGCGTGACTTAAAAGTACCGGTTTACGGAACACGTTTGACGCTCGGTTTGATTGAACACAAATTAAAAGAAGCCGGTTTATTGAAAAAGGCAGATCTTCGTCCAATTGATGCCAAGACGAAATTAACCGTTGCAGGTCATTTTATTACGTTCTTCCGGGTCAACCACTCGATTCCGGATGCAGTCGGGGTATGTATTCAAACATCTCAAGGTGCGATCGTCCATACAGGGGATTTCAAGTTCGATTACACACCAGTTGATGGAAAACAGGCGGATTTCGGGAAGATTGCAGCAATTGGTCAACGGGGAGTGCTTTGCTTACTGTCTGACTCAACGAATGCAGAGCGACCAGGGATGTCTGGATCAGAATCGATCGTCGGTTCTGAACTGAACGACGTCATCTATGAGGCACCAGGTCGTGTCATCGTCGCTTCATTCGCTTCGAACATTCATCGTCTACAACAAGTGTTTGCGGCAGCAGAAGCGAACAATCGAAAAGTAGCGGTCGTCGGTCGTAGCATGGTCAATAACGTCGAAGTGGCACAGCGTCTGAATTATTTACGCTTCAAACAGAAAACATTGATTGATCTATCTGACATCAACCGCCTCGACGATAACCAAGTCGTCATCTTGACGACAGGATCGCAAGGTGAGCCGATGGCAGCCTTGACACGAATGGCGCGTAATGCACATAAGCAAGTCAATATTCGCTTGAACGATACGGTCGTCGTTGCGGCTTCGCCGATTCCAGGTAACGAAAAGTCGGTTTCGAAAACGATCGATCTCTTATTCCGTGCCGGTGCGAATGTCATTTACAACCAACGGAAAGTACACGTGTCCGGTCACGGTCATGCGGAAGATCTGAAGCTGATGCTAAACTTGATCAAACCGAAATTCTTCCTACCGATTCACGGAGAATTCCGGATGCAAAAGGCACACAGTCGTCTCGCACAGACGGTTGGCGTCAATGCGAACAACATCTTCATTATCGAGAATGGGGATGTCGTTGAGTTCGAGAAGCGCAAAGCACGGATGTCGCGCAAAGTGAACGCCGGAAACGTCTTGATCGACGGAATCGGTGTGGGTGATGTCGGAAACATCGTTCTTCGTGATCGTCGCTTGTTATCGCAAGACGGTGTCGTCCTTTGTGTCATTACGATCAGCCGGAAAAACAAAACGATCGTCTCGGGACCGGAAATCATCTCTCGCGGATTCGTCTACATGCGTGAATCAGAGGATATGATCAACGAAGCGAACCGAATCGTTGCGAAACAACTACAAGGTAAATTAAACGGAGAATTGGATTGGACGGAGATGAAGTCGTTGATTCGAGATAAACTGAGTGCTTATCTCTATGAACAGACGAAACGCCGCCCGATGATTCTTCCGATCATCATGGAGATTTAACAAACGAGCGGCTCAGATTGACCAATACCTGGTCCACTGAGCCGTTTTTTTATCAGGAGGGATGACGTATGGCGACGACGAAACGAAAACCTGTACGAAAAAAAACGCCGCCACGGAAACGACCGGCAGCGAAGAAACAACGTCAGCCGATTGCGTATCGTACATATGCGACCATCATCGCAATCGTCTCATTACTAGCTTTCGTTCTCGCTTTCGGGGAGTTCGGGAAAGTCGGACTGACGCTAGCCGATGGAGGAGAGCGGTTAATTGGTCAGTTCGGTTCCTTATTATATGGTGGAATCGGTGCTGTGCTACTTTTACTCCTCTCGAATGCGTCGCGTGCTCAGAAATGGGCATGGTCGATGTTACTGATGGGTTCAGTCGTCTGGATTGATCTATTGCTCGGAGCACCGCGTGGCATTCTCAATGGATGGCTCTATCAAAACGCAGCTTATTATATTTCGAGCGCGGGTGCCTTCTTGATTGGTCTGTTCTTCATCGGAACGGCCGTTCATATCCTACGCCCATCGTTTTATGGTGAGCTGTGGCTTGGGCTCCGGGAACGTGCAGAAGAGTTTCGCAATCGTGAACGAACACCACGTCCTCGTGTCGAAAAAGAGTTGAAAGCGAAACCAGTTCGTGAGAAAAAACCGAAGACGTTGCGACCAGCAACTGTCGAGGAACCGATCGAAACGGAACAGGAAGCAGAAGATCCTTCCGTTAACATTCAAGATGTTCCGATCATCGGTTTCACGGATCATGTTGAACCGCAAGCAGCGGAGACACAAGGACCGTTGACGATGACAGAGACACCCGACGGTTATCAATTGCCGTCGCTTGATTTGTTAGCAGAACCAACATCAAAAGACTTGTCCGGTGAGAACAAACGACTGAAGGACAATGCGACGAAATTGATTGCGACCTTAAAGTCATTCGGGATCGGAGCAAAAGTCTTAAAGATTCATCTCGGACCAAGTGTTACGAAGTACGAGATTGAACCAAAACAAGGAATCAAGCTTAGTCGAATCACGGGACTCGCCGATGACTTAGCGCTAGCGTTAGCCGCAAAAGATATCCGGATCGAAGCACCGATTCCGGGTAAAGCGGCTGTTGGAATCGAGGTGCCGAACCGTGAAGTCGCCATGGTATCACTTCGAGAAGTACTAGGAGCGGAGAGCGTCCAATCCGACAGCGATCGTTTGCTCGTTGCACTCGGACGAAGCATTTCTGGTGAGACGGTGACAGCGAAGTTGAATAAGATGCCACACGTCTTAGTTGCCGGTTCGACGGGTTCCGGTAAATCGGTCTGTATCAATGGGATGATTGTCTCGATATTGATGCGGGCACGACCGGATGAAGTCCGCTTGATGATGATTGACCCGAAAATGGTCGAATTGAATGTCTACAACGGCATTCCGCACCTCTTAGCGCCCGTCGTCACCGATCCTAAAAAAGCGGCACAGGCATTAAAACAGGTCGTCTCGGAAATGGAACGCCGTTATGAGATCTTCAGTCAAAACGGAGCGCGCAACATCGAAGGCTACAATGCACTGATTGATAAGATGAACGCAGAGGAGAAAGTGCATCAACGATTACCGTACATCGTTGTCATCGTCGATGAGTTAGCTGACTTGATGATGGTCGCGTCAAACGAAGTCGAAGATGCGATCATGCGACTTGCACAAATGGCGCGAGCAGCAGGAATTCATATGGTCATTGCGACGCAGCGTCCGAGTGTTGACATCATCACCGGTGTCATCAAGGCGAATATCCCGTCGCGGATCGCATTCAGTGTATCAAGTGCGACCGACTCGCGGACGATTCTTGATACAGGAGGCGCTGATAAATTGCTCGGACGAGGAGATATGTTGTTACTTGGTAACGGCATGAACAAACCGGTCCGCGTACAAGGAGCCTTTTTATCGGACGAAGAAGTCGAGAAGGTCGTCAATCATGTCATCAGTCAGCAAAAGGCACAGTATGTTGAAGCGATGATTCCAAAAGATGTACCAGAGGGCGAAACAGAGGTCGACGATCCACTTTACGATGAGGTCGTCCAGTTCATTCTGACACAAGAGACGGCATCAACGTCGATGATTCAACGAAAGTACCGCATCGGTTACAACCGAGCTGCCCGTCTTATTGATGCGTTAGAAGAAAACGGTCTAATTGGTCCATCTGAAGGATCTAAACCACGTCGCGTCATGGGACGTTAATCGAGTAGAAAGGAAGTCGTGGAATATTCCGGGGCTTCCTTTTCTTTTCTAGAAAAATGTATAGAGAAAACCCGGTATCTCAAAAAAAGAAAAGACAAGAAAAGACATATGAAAAAAAGACATGATGATTTTGTATAAATAGAAATGACTGGAAAAATTCATAAATGTATCAAAAATAAAATCGCTTTCATGAAAATAGTTGTCAGACGTCTGTTGATTTTCAGTAGTGTTTTTGGCATACTCAGTCATATGAGTGACCGACCTTCAACACGAGGGCTGGGAGCGGCTTTTTCACAAATAGATAATGAAAGCGCTCTCATAATTGCAGAGGAGATGGATGAAATGGAGAAGAAACAGGTAATCGTATCGATGATGTCAGTAGCGACGGTTGGTCTTGCTGCTTGTGGTGGTTCAGGTGAGAAAGCCGATCAAAAAGATCAATTCTCTGTTGCGATGGTAGCCGATAAGGGTGGTATCGATGATAAATCGTTCAACCAATCCGCTTGGGAAGGTCTGCAAGCGTACGGTAAAGACAACAAACTTCAAAAGAATGAAGGGTTCTCTTATCTACAATCTAAATCGCAACAAGATTATCAACCGAATCTATCGCGTCTTGCTCGTGGGGGAGAAGATTTAGTTTTCGGAATCGGGAACACGTTCAATGAGGATATCAAAACAGTTGCTGATCAATTCAAAGACACACAATTCGCAATCATCGATAACGTCGTTGAAGGAAAGAACGTCACGTCGATCACATTCAAGGAAAATGAAGGAGCATATCTTGCAGGGATCGTTGCTGCAATGGAGACGAAAAAAGATCATATCGGTTTCGTTGGTGGGATGAAGATGGACGTCATCGAGCGTTTCCGTGCCGGTTTCGAAGCAGGTGCTAAGTCCGTCAATCCGAAGATTAAAATCGATGTCCAATATGCGGAAGACTTCGCAGCTCCAGAAAAAGGTCAAGCGATCGCAGCTGGAATGTATGGTAAAGGCGCAGATATCATCTTCCCAGCAGCAGGTGGTACAGGAAATGGTGTCTTCACAGAGGCGAAGAACCGTAAGAAAAACGGTGAAAATGTCTCAGTCATTGGTGTCGACCGAGACCAAAAAGAAGAGGGTATGCCGGAAGATGTTACGATGACTTCTGTCATCAAACGTGTCGACCGTGCAGTCGAAGATACAGCAAACGCAGCGAAGGATGGTAAACTCGAGGGCGGCAAAACGATTCGTTATGGTCTGAAAGAAGATGGAGTTGATATCGTACCATCTGAAAAGATTTCGAAGAAGACGTTGACTGCGCTTGAGAAAGCAAAATCAGATGTCGTTTCTGGAAAAATCGAAGTACCTGAGCAATAAGCGTTGAAAAAAGAAGGGGCATTCTTAGGTAGAATGCCCTATTTTCTTCCATTATTGATTGCGTTATGAAAAGGGTTACAAAAGCGCCAGAAGTCAGACTTCTAACCTGTTACAAAATGATTGCAGGATTGTGTTGGGCGTCATATACTTATCTTGGCTGGAGTTCTCATACGTCAGAAGTCTGAGCACTGGTTACAACTAGATAGAGGATGGAGATGCGTCATGTCGATTAAATTAGATCATCGTTTGCTTTATTTACGTGTGATTGAAAAGATCAAGTCTGACATCGATGACGGCGTTTACAAGGAAGGCGAGAAGCTCCCTTCAGAGTTTGAACTTTCAAAGCAACTTGGCGTCAGTCGAGCTACTCTTCGAGAGGCATTACGAATTCTTGAAGATGAGAACATCGTCATCCGTAAACACGGTGTCGGTACGTTTATCAATGCAAGACCACCGTTTACTTCTGGAATCGAAGAATTGTACAGCGTAACAGAAATGATTGCGCGCGCAGGTATGGTTCCGACATCAGAAGTGTTATCATCCGAGATGGTCCAACCGACTGAGCGCGACCGAGAGCGTTTTCAACTTGGTCCGGATGAATTGGTTTATCGAATCGAACGAATCCGACTCGCAGGGGATGTTCCTGTCGTCTATTGTATCGATAAGATTCCAAGCCATTATATTAAAAATGAAGAGCAGTTCACCTCTTCGACATCATTATTTGATGCTTTAGAAAAAGAACTTGGACGACGTGTCACGCATGCCGTGACGCACATCGAGCCACGTATTGATCCGAAAATCGCTGAACAATTACATACGGACCAACCTTTGCTCGCGTTGCGTCAAACGCATTATGATGAGCTCGACCGTTCCGTTCTTTTTTCAGCGAACTATTTCCGAGCAGATAAGTTCGATTTCCACGTCATCCGTAAACGTGTGTGAGCCATGGTTTTAGGATGAATACTGAAAGCGCTTCCCGTCAAAACCTACGTAACGCTCCTCATCGCCAGCCTCAGGTGCTAGACGTAGTCTTGAACTTTGTATGACCATATTCGAAAGGGGATTTTTCCAGATGAAAAAGAAGTCACTTCTCGCATTAGCAGCAACAGGTTTAGCAATGAGTTCCGTCCTTGCAGCATGTGGTGGCAACGACGATTCGAAAGATTCAGGTAACGGCAGCAAATCAGAAGGCTTTAAAGTAGGTATGGTTACAGATACAGGTGGCGTGGATGATAAATCATTCAACCAATCTGCTTGGGAAGGTATCCAAAAGTTCGGGAAAGACAATGACTTAAAAGAAGGTACTGGCTATAAATATCTCCAATCTGCAAAACAATCAGACTATCAACCGAACCTTCAGCAATTAGCACGTGCAAAATACGACTTAATTCTCGGGATTGGTTTCTTGATGGCTGAAGATATCGGTAAAGTAGCGGATCAGTTCAAAAAGAACAACTTCGCACTCGTTGACCAAGTCGTTGATAAACCAAACGTCGCGTCAATCGTCTTCAAAGAAAACGAAGGTTCGTTCCTCGTTGGTGTCGTTGCAGGTCTAACGACGAAAACGGATAAAGTTGGATTTGTCGGTGGTGTCAACTCGGACTTGATCAAAAAGTTCGAAAGCGGATTTAAAGCAGGTGTTAAAGCGGCTAACCCGAAAGCGGAAATCGAAATTCAATACGCAGAAGATTTCAACGCTGCAGAAAAAGGACAAGCAATCGCTTCAGGTATGTACGGTAAAAAAGTCGACGTCATCTATCACGCAGCTGGTGGTACTGGACAAGGGGTATTCACAGAAGCGAAAAACCGTAAAAAGAACGGTGAAGATGTTTGGGTTATCGGTGTAGACCGTGACCAAGTCGAAGAAGGTATGCCAGAGAACGTCACATTGACATCAATGGTCAAACGTGTGGATACAGCAGTAGAGCAAGTCGCGAAAGACACGAAGGACGGCAAATTCCCAGCAGGTAAAGTCGTTGAGTTCGGTCTAAAAGACGGCGGTGTCGATATCGCACCTTCAAAAGACAACGTCTCAAAAGAAGCACTCGACAAAGTCGAAGAGTACAAAAAACAAATCATCGATGGTGACATTAAAGTTCCATCGACTGACGACGAGTATAAAGAGTACGAAGCGTCACTTAAATAATAATGAAAGCGGGGGTCGCTAGCATTGCGACTCCCCTTTTAAACTAAACATGGGAGTGGATTTTCTTGGAATACGTCATTGAAATGCTGAACATCAGAAAAGAGTTTGGCAATTTCGTCGCAAATGATAATATCACGCTCCAGCTTCGGAAAGGTGAGATTCACGCTTTACTTGGTGAAAACGGTGCCGGAAAATCGACGCTGATGAACGTCTTATTTGGTTTGTATCAGCCTGAGGCTGGAGAAATTCGTGTACGTGGTGAAAAAGTCAATATTACGAGTCCGAACGTCGCGAATGATCTTGGAATCGGCATGGTGCACCAACACTTCATGCTCGTTCAAAATTTCACTGTTACTGAAAACATCATTTTAGGTGCAGAGCCACGTACAGGGATTAAGATTGATCGTGCATCGGCGCGTGAAAAGGTACGCCAGATTTCTGAACAGTATGGTCTTGCTGTTGATCCTGATGCAAAAATCGAGGATATTTCAGTCGGAATGCAACAACGTGTTGAAATTTTGAAGACGTTGTACCGTGGGGCAGACATCTTGATCTTTGATGAACCATCTGCTGTTTTGACACCGCAAGAGATCAAAGAATTGATTCAAATCATGAATCGCTTGATTGCGGAAGGAAAGTCGATTATCCTCATTACGCATAAACTGAAAGAAATCATGGAAGTAGCTGATCGCTGTACGACGATTCGCCGTGGTAAATATATCGGCACGGTCGATATTGATGAGACGATGACACAGTCGCGTCTTGCTGAAATGATGGTAGGTCGTGAAGTCAACTTTAATGCGGAGTATTCCAAGGCAACTCCACAAGAACTCGTCCTCGATATCAAGAATCTAGTCGTCAAGGACGGTCGTGGCATCAAAGCAGTCGATGGGTTGAATCTCGACATTCGTGCCGGAGAAATCGTTGGAATTGCCGGAATCGACGGGAACGGACAAACGGAATTGATTGAAGCCATTACAGGTCTTCGTAAAGCAGACAGTGGCGAAATCTTCCTCAACAACAAATCGATTAAAAACCTGAAGCCACGGAAAGTAACGGAATCAGGTGTCGGTCACATCCCACAAGACCGACATAAACATGGACTTGTCCTTGATTATTCGATTGGACATAACATGGTCTTACAAACGTACTACAAACAACCGTACTCAAAAGCAGGCATCATGAACTATAAACAAGTCATGGAAAAAGCCAAAACGCTCATCGAGAAGTTCGACGTCCGAACTCCAAGCCCAGAGACGTTCGCTCGTGCCTTGTCTGGTGGTAACCAGCAAAAAGCGATCATTGCGCGTGAAGTCGATCGTTCTCCAGATTTGCTGATTGCGGCTCAGCCGACTCGGGGGCTTGATGTTGGGGCAATCGAGTTCATTCATGAACAATTGGTTCTTGAGCGCGAAAAAGGTCGTGCTGTCTTGTTGATTTCATTCGAACTCGAAGAAATTCTACAAGTCTCTGACCGGATTGCCGTGTTATATGAAGGAAAAACAGTGGCCTTCTTGGATCCGAAAGAAACGAACGAAATTGAGCTTGGCTTCCTGATGGCCGGCGGTAAGAAAGAGGAGGTAGGTCATTCATGAAGTTAGAGCGTTTTTACGGCATCCTCATTCCGATTCTTTCCATCGTGCTTGGGATGGTCGTCGGGGCAATCGTCATGCTCATTGGTGGGTATGATCCGATTGCTGGGTTTGATCAATTATTCTATGGTATTTTTGGCGAACCGTACAGCATCGGTGAAACATTGCGTGCGGCGGCTCCATTGATCTTCGCGGGTCTTGCTGTCGCGTTTGCTTTTCGGACAGGACTTTTTAACATCGGTGTCGAAGGTCAAGTACTCGTCGGCTGGATGGTTGCAGTCTGGATTGGAATCAAGTTTGATTTTCCGACAGTTGTTCATTTACCACTCGCTTTGATTGGAGCAGGTTTAGCAGGTGCGCTTTGGGCATCGATTCCTGGTATCTTAAAAGCGAAATTCCACGTACATGAAGTCATCACGTCGATCATGATGAACTATATCGCGTTATACGTCACGAACGATATTTTACGTCATGTCATCGGCATTACGAATGAGCGGACGGAGACAATCAAGGAATCAGCATCACTTGCGTCACCGTTCTTACAAGAGATCACGGATTTCTCACGTCTTCATAACGGAATTTTCATCGCAATCATCGCTGCACTCGTCTTCTGGTTTATTCTTTGGAAAACAACACTCGGTTATGAACTTCGAGCTGTTGGATTCAATAAGAATGCTGCTGAATATGCAGGGATGGGCGTTAACCGCAATATCATCTTATCGTTCGTCATCTCAGGTGTGTTCGCTGGTCTTGCTGGGGCGATGGAAGGTCTTGGGACGTTCCAAAACATGACGCTGAATGCGTCCTTCACTGGTGTTGGATTCGACGGGATCGCGGTTGCCTTGTTAGGTGCGAATAATCCGATCGGCGTCGTGCTCGCTGCATTACTATTTGCAGGACTCAATATCGGTGGTCTGTCGATGCAACAGATTGGTATTCCACCGGAACTGATCAAAATTATCATTGCGTTCATCATCATCTTCGTGGCTTCTGGATACGCGATTCGTCTCGTCATCGAGAAGTTCGCAGTTAAGAAAGAATCTAAAAAAGCGAAAGGAGCCGGTCAGTAATGGGCTTTCTTGAAGTACTTTATATCATCGTGCCAATCGCACTTGCCTATTCGGCTCCGTTGATCATTGCAGCACTTGGCGGCATTTTCAGTGAACGTTCTGGCGTCGTCAACATCGCGTTAGAAGGATTAATGGTCATGGGTGCCTTCACAGGTGTCGTCACGGCATTGACTTTATCGAAAATGGGCTTAGGTGCTGCGAGTCCTTGGCTTGCGATGCTCATCGCGATCGTCGTCGGAGCGGTCTTCTCACTGTTCCTTGCGATTCCGGCAATCCTATTCCGAGCAGACCAAACGGTTCTTGGAGTAGCGATCAACTTGCTCGCAGTCGGTCTTGCGATCTTCCTTGTCCGTGCACTTTACAGTAAAGGACAGACAGATTCGATTCCAAACCGGATTTCGAAAGAAAATGTACCATTCTTGTCTGATATTCCAGTCTTGAAGATGTTCTTCGCGAACGTCTACTACACATCGTATATCGCGATCGTTCTCGCGTTCGTCGCATGGTACATCATCTTCAAGACACCATTTGGTCTTCGTTTACGTTCTGTCGGGGAACACCCGATGGCAGCGGACACGATGGGAATCAACGTCACGAAGATGCGTTTCATCGGCGTCATGATCTCTGGTGGTTTCGGCGGTCTTGCTGGTGCTGTCTACGCGACGTCGATTTCATTGAACTTCAGTGTGACGACGATTCTCGGTCAAGGCTTCCTCGCGATTGCGGCGATGATCTTCGGAAAATGGAACCCACTCGGTGCCATGGGGGCAGCCCTCTTCTTCGGGTTCGCTCAAGCGATTTCGATCATCGGTCAGCAATTGCCGTTACTCGATCAAATTCCACAAGTGTATCTGTTGATTGCGCCGTATTTATTGACGATCTTAGCACTTGCTGGAGTCGTAGGTCGTGCGGATGCACCAAAAGCTGTCGGTGTACCGTATATCAAAGGTAAACGCTAAATTTTTACTAATCATAGACCGGATGTTGCCAATTGGTGACATCCGGTTTTTTTAGATGATCGATAGATTGAATGAGAAAAAGTCCAATAAAAAAAGATGCTTCGCGAGGAAACATCTTTTTTTATTCACTTATTCGAATTTTAACGCATCGCCTTCGAACGATTCATCTGCTACTTTGATTGAATCCGTCGGGCAACCTTCGAATGCATCAATCATATCGTCGAATAATGCTTCTGGAATTTCGGCAGTACCATTGTTATCATCAAGAATGACATACGCCAAACCCTCATCATCATAATCATAGATATCTGGTGCCGCTGCTCCACAAGCACCACAAGCGATGCAAGTATCTTTGTCGACAATCGTAAATTTAGCCATTGAACGGTCTCCTCTCTATACGAAAACATTATTGAAACACGCTGTTCTCATCTATATGTCATTGTATCGGACTCATCGGTGCATTTCAATGACGAAGCACAAGTGACAGCAGAAAATGTATATATCATCACATGCCCGCAAACGGCCTCTCTAAAACGTAACGGTGAAACAGGAATAGCATATCATCTTTGATTTGGAAACGACATACAACAGGAGGGAGCGTGACATATGGAAGTTTCTTTACTCGAGCGTATTTTTCTGGAATCGATCCAGCGCCTTCGAAATGAACGATCTGACCGCAGTCTTTATCATGTTTTTCAAGGAAAGAAATCAGCGACTTCTCTGCAAGATGCTCATTTTTATGATTTAGAGTCGGTATTCGGTACTGTATTAGTCAGTAAACAGCGATTCGAAACAATCTTGGCTGAACTTTCGCAGAAGAATTGGATTGAGCGGCAAGAGACACTGCGACTGACGTACGAAGGCGCGCAACTAGTAGAGCAAACGGATCGTGCGATCATTGATCAACTAGGTGGTGAACTTCGTGGTTATGCTGAGATGATGTGGAAACGACTCAGCCTTTTGGTTCAAACGATGGTTTGTTTAGAAGCGAAACAGCCGTTTATTCCTGTGCAACAGGAAACCATCATCCGTGAATGGGTAAAAAGTGTTCTTCCGACCATCTCGAATCGAGCAGAATGGTTACATCATATGCACCAAGAGTTGATATTTCTCCTTGAGCGCTTACCAGAGCGAGAAGCGACATTAATCAGTTACCGCTTGTCTGGCGTGCAGGCAGGATGGTCTTATCCGCAATTAGCTCAAATGATGAAAACGGATATGGAGAGTGTTCAATACGAATTTACGATCGCTTGGCGAAAGTGCATCGATGACTTAGAAAAAACACCATTTCTAAAGCAAATAGGTGTTGATCTACACACGTCAAAAATGACCCAGTCTGCGCAAACGACATGGGAGTTATTACAACAGGGATTAACCGTTGAAGCGGTTGCGATCCGAAGACGATTAAAAAATAGTACGATGGAAGATCATCTCGTTGAGATTGCAATGTATGTTCCTTCGTTTCCACTGGATCATTTTGTTACGTTATCTCAGCAAGAAGAGGTTCGACAGATTGCACAGCGACTCGGAACCTACGCGCTGAAACGGATCAAGAGTGAGATGCAATCCGAGATATCTTATTTTCAGATTCGATTGGTATTAGCACGTAGCAAATGGGAGGGGATTTAATGGAAGCGTTATTGCATCGTCATTTTGGCTACGAAGCATTTCGACCTGGACAACGCCAAATCATCGATTCCATCCTAAACGGAACAGATACACTAGCAATTTTGCCGACTGGTGGAGGAAAGTCTGTCTGTTATCAATTTCCGTCTTATGTACAAAATGAAGGACTAACGTTGATTTTGTCTCCGTTACTCTCGTTGATTGAAGACCAGGTCATGCAAATCAAGCGCAGAGGGGAGCGATCTGTCGCTAAATTAACTTCTGTCGAGACACGAGAAGAGAAGGAGCAGATCTTATCTGTACTCGAACATCTACGATATCTTTACTTATCACCGGAGCAACTGGCGCTGCCACAGATTCGGGCTCGGCTAAAACAGATCAATATCGCGCTCTTCGTCGTCGATGAGGCGCATTGTATCTCCCAATGGGGACACGAATTTCGACCGGAGTATGCAAGACTTGGTCACATTCGACAAGAACTTGGCCTTCCACCATGTCTTGCCTTAACGGCAACAGCGACGCGTGCTGTTGAGCAAGATATTCAAACACAACTGCGTATGCATGAGCCACAAATCATCCGTCGTTCTGTCAACCGACCAGAAATCCAATATGTTGTCGATCGCGTTGATCGAGAAGAAAAGGATGCGGCAGTCAATCGGTGGATGGAACGCATCGTTCGCCCATGCGTCATCTATACGACAACCCGTAAAGAAGCGGAACGAATTGCTGAAATCATTGACGGCGCGACCTATTATCATGCTGGGTTGACGATAGAAGATCGCCAGCTTGTTCAACAACAGTTTCTTCATGATGAGATTGATTGTCTCGTGTGTACGAGTGCGTTCGGAATGGGTGTCGATAAAGGTAACGTCCGTACGGTCATTCACTATACGATGCCTGCGACGATCGAAGCTTACATGCAGGAAGTCGGACGTGCCGGACGTGACGGTAAAGAGGCGACTGCGATCTTACTCTACGCTACTCAAGATGAACAACTACAAACGTACTTGATCGACACGCAATATGCGCCCGTCTTGTGGATCGATCAATTGCAACAAGGAATGAATCAAGGCGAATCCTATGCCAAGATGGAAAGTCGTTTTCGTTTTAATCCGGAAGATCCGGCATACCGCTTACTTAAATCACAACTCGAGAATGGGTGGTCGAAGGAACGCATCATCCAGTGGCAAACAGAACGTAAACAATTGAAACGACAAGAGATCAAACAGATGATGGACTACGTTCACCGGAACGAATGTCGCCGTTCGATGTTGTTGCATCATTTTGATGAGCAGGCAATCGTACAACCACGTTGTTGTGATATATGTGGAACGATTGAGTGGGAAAATCCAGTGCAGAGAAGGACGCATCAACCGGTAGATTGGAAATTGCGTTTAGAACAAGTCTTTTTTTCATCACCAGATTCGGTGTAAACTAGACAATATCCTTATATTTTTTAAGAAAAGGTGATGAACATTGAGTAAACAAGATCAGAGACGGTTGCATCAGAACGAAGAGGGGCAGTCACTTCCACCGCGTTCTTCGCGTATCGAACACGTTCGAAACGAGCGATTAAAACAACCATTTCGAAAAAATCCGTTAGCAATCACGTTGACGGTGCTCATGATCACGATCATCATCGCCTTCGTCTCCATCGGTTTCATGATGTAAGGGCACATTGTGAACGGAGATTTTTTTCCTTTCAGCGTATACTAGAAAGGAAGGGGAAGGAGGCACGATGCATGGATCGTGGGAAATATAATATCAAAGCAGTCGCTGCGTTAGTGGGACTCAACCCGACGACCATTCGTGCTTGGGAGCGGAGATATCAGGTGCTCGATCCGGATCGAAGTGAATCCGGACATCGCATCTATAGTGATAACGATGTCGCGAAATTACGCTGGATCGTCGATAAACAAAAAGAGGGGTTATCTGTCTCTAAAGCAATCCAGTTGTATGAGATGCCTGTCAATCGGGCTGAAGTACCGCACGATTACGGAGTCGAACTGCGAGATCAGTTATTTCAGGCATTGACGAACTTTGAAGAACGACATGCGCATGACATCATGAATAAAGCATTCTCGATGTTTAGCTTCGATAAAGTCATTCAGGACATCGTCGGTCCACTTTTGCATGAGATCGGAGTGAAGTGGGAGTCGGGTGAGATCACGATTGCGCATGAGCATTTTGCGACGGCATTTCTGAGAGCTCGCCTTTCGACATTGTCGTTACAGATGCCGATCAATCCATTTTTACCGCGAATCGTCTGTGTCTGCGCGCCGGAAGAAGAACACGAACTTGGGCTACTTTTCTTCACGCTTTACTTACGTCAATCTGGATTTGATGTCATTTTCCTCGGTTCCGGTATACCGGTTCAGGACTTAGTGACGGTCACACACCAGCTGCAACCGAAAGCCGTTATTCTTTCCTGCACGTTATCGGATCATTTACCGTTGCTCGATGAAGCGCTGGCACGTTTGATGGCTGATTTTCCGGATCTTGAGATTGGTCTTGGAGGTTATGCGGTCGATCAGCTGCCGGAACGGTATGGTCCACATTTACTTGGTGCAGACGATCAATCTTGGAAAAGTTGGTTAAGTCGACTCACTCCGACAACTGGTGTATAGTATGATTCATAGCGAACGGAGACATCAGGTTTCCGGTTTTGACTGGAGGAGTCTATATGAGGTTTGAACAAATGAAACAAGGACACCTTCGTGTCTTCATCACAAAGCAGGAGTTATCGCTTCACGACGTTCGACCAGAAACGTTGGCTGTCGGGAAGGGACAAGCTTTATTGCGTAATCTATTAGAAGAAGCCGAATCGAATTTTGGTTTTCAAGCAGCGGGAACACTCGAATTTTTCGTTACATTCTTTCCGAATGACGGGATGCTCGTTGATGTACGTCGTGAAGGCGATTTGCCAGAAGAGATGAACGAGGAGTTCGATCAAGTCGAAATTCGTATGACAGTTGATATCGTCCATCACGTCTTATATGCTCTACAATCGCTAGAAGACGTCATTCAAGCGAGTCATGGATTATTGCGACATATGCCTCGTACAGAGACAGGTGGTAGCCTCTACTTCTTCGAGGGAAGCTATTATCTCTATTTCCAAGAACGAATGAATGAGGCGCTCGAGCAGACGGTGACGACGATTTTATCTGAATACGGTGAACCGAGCCCGAAAAGTCCACTTGTCATGGCGGAGTATGGGAAAACGATTCAGGCGGAACATGCCGTCGCAACGATAGCTGAACAGTTTAATATGTAAAACATCAGGTGCGACATTCCCTCATAGGGGGATGCCGCACCTTTTTGTCTTCTGCTGGAAGTGGCACCATTTTGTATTTTTTCATCGTCAGAAGGATGGTATGATAATCATTGAACGTAAGAAGAAGGAGTGAAGTAGGATGAAAGTGGCAGTATTATACGGTGGGACTTCAGGAGAACGGGAGGTTTCATTAAACAGTGGAAAGTCGATCATGGAAGCATTAAACAGTAAAGGGCATGAGGTCACGGCTGTTGATTTCCACCCTGATCAAGCGCATGAACTCTTCCAGCTGGATGTAGATGTGGCTGTCATCGCTCTTCACGGGAAAATTGGTGAAGATGGACGCGTACAAGCATTGCTTGAACTGGCAGACATTCCATATACAGGTTCAGGTGTGTTAGCGTCAGCGCTAGCGATGGATAAGGCACGTTCGAAAGTTCACTTTGATAAAGCAGGCATTACGATCGCCCGTGATGTGCTGTTAGAGCGTGGAGATGATATCGAAGCAAAAATCGTAGAGTGGAATGGTCAATTTCCTTGTGTCGTCAAACCAGCACAAGAAGGCTCATCAAACGGATTGACGATTGCTCAAGATGAGACGATGTTACGTGAAGGAATCGCTAAAGCCTTTAAAGCGGACGATGCAGTGCTTGTCGAACAGTTCATTAAAGGGCGTGAAGTGACAGTCCCTGTCGTCGGTCATAAAGGTGCAGAAAAAGCACTGCCGGTCATCGAAATCATTCCGAAGAACGCCTTTTATGACTATGAATCAAAGTATGCCATCGGAGGTTCGGAGCATATTTGTCCTGCTGAGCTGGATGAGACAACGACAGAAAAACTTCAAGAATGGGCTGTTAAAGCGCACCAAGTCCTTGGCTGTGCAGGATACTCGCGATCTGATTTCCTAGTACCGGAATCCGGAAATCCAGTCATCTTGGAGACGAATACACTTCCTGGTATGACTTCGACCAGTTTATTCCCGGACGGTGCACGAGCAGTGGGAATCGAATATCCGGAATTGGTTGAATATTTCATGGAACTGGCGATCGAACGACATCGTCAAACAAAACAACCAAATCAATGATATCCTAGGAAAAGAAGTGAGAAAGCGCTTACAAATATAGGCGTAACCCCTTTCATTACGTTCGAGAAAAGAGTATACTTTATCCGAACAAGGAAACGGCATAGGGGATGCCACTTATGGGGAGGAACGTTGGAATGATCACTGACCAACAACATGCGAATCACCGCAAGAACGTACTGGAAGCGACACAAGAAATCGTCAAGGAGGCACTAGGGAAACTTGGTTATCCAGACGAGATGTACGAATTACTTAAAGAACCACTCCGGATGTTGACAGTCCGGATTCCGGTACGGATGGATGATGGTTCGACGAAAATCTTCACAGGATATCGTGCGCAACATAACGATGCCGTTGGACCAACGAAAGGTGGGATTCGTTTCCACCCGAACGTGACGGAAATCGAAGTCAAAGCATTATCCGTCTGGATGAGTCTGAAGGCAGGTATCGTTGACTTACCATACGGCGGCGGTAAAGGCGGAATCATCTGTGATCCACGTGAGATGAGCTTCCGTGAAATCGAACGTCTCAGCCGTGGATATGTCCGTGCTATCAGTCAAATCGTTGGACCGACGAAGGATATTCCAGCACCTGACGTCTTCACGAACTCGCAAATCATGGCATGGATGATGGACGAATACAGTCGAATCGATGAATTCAACTCACCTGGTTTCATTACAGGGAAACCGCTCGTCCTCGGTGGCTCACACGGTCGTGAGACAGCGACAGCGAAAGGTGTCGCAATCATGATTCGGGAAGCGGCAGCGAAGAAAGGCATCTCGCTTGAAGGCGCACGTGTCGTCGTTCAAGGATTCGGCAACGCCGGAAGTTTCTTATCGAAATTCATGTATGATTTAGGTGCAAAAGTCATCGCGATCAGTGATGCGTACGGAGCACTCCATGATCCAAACGGTCTCGATATTCCATACCTACTCGACCGTCGTGACTCGTTCGGTACCGTGACGACATTGTTCAAAAATACGATCTCGAATAAAGAATTGCTTGAACTTGAATGTGATATTCTTGTTCCGGCAGCAATCGAGAATCAAATCACAGAAGACAATGCGCACGATATCAAAGCAGCGATCGTCGTTGAAGCGGCTAACGGTCCGACGACGAACGAGGCGACGAAAATTCTCGCTGAACGTGACATCCTGATCGTTCCGGATGTTCTTGCTTCGAGTGGTGGCGTAACGGTCTCTTACTTCGAATGGGTTCAAAACAACCAAGGGTATTACTGGACGGAAGAGGAAGTACACGAGAAACTTGAAAAAGTACTCGTGAACTCGTTCAACCAAGTCTATCAGACAGCGCAGACGCGTAATGTCGACATGCGACTTGCCGCTTATATGGTAGGTGTCCGGAAGATGGCGGAAGCATCTCGTTTCCGTGGTTGGGTCTAATATGATAATGAACGTCCGCTTCTTCTTTGCGAGGAGCGGGCGTTTTGCATTGCAATTTCTTTCGTCTATGGTAGAGATTTGCTAAGATATAAAAAAAGCAACCGGAAGAGGAGATATTCGAATGTTAGATTGTATCGTAATTGGTGCAGGCCCATGTGGGTTATCGGCAGCGATCGAAATGCAAGATCGGGGACTAGACGTCGAAGTACTCGAAAAGGGAAATATCGTCGAAGCGATCTATCGTTATCCGACGCATCAAACGTTCTTTTCAAGTAGTGAGAAGTTAGAAATTGGTGGTATACCGTTCATCAATAAAGAATTAAAACCGCGACGTCTCGACGCGCTCGTCTATTATCGAGAAGTCGTCAAACGAAAACAATTGACGATTCGTCCGTTTGAGACGGTCGAGCGGATTGAACGTCAAGCGGATCATTTTATCATCCACTCGGAGCGTTCCGGGGAAAAAAGAAGCCGAGAAGCTCGCTCCGTCGTGCTTGCGACAGGTTATTATGGTTTACCGAACCGAATGGATGTTCCTGGAGAGGAATTACCTCATGTCTCGCACTACTTTACGGAAGGACATCCGTATTTTGATCAAGATGTCGTCGTTATCGGTGGGAAAAATTCGAGCGTTGATGCAGCGATTGAACTTGAAAAAGCGGGAGCACGTGTGACCGTCCTTTACCGTGGACCGGAGTATAGTCCATCCATCAAGCCATGGGTGTTGCCGAACTTCGAATCTCTCGTTCGTTCGGAAAAGGTCAAGATGATTTTTGGAGCGTCAATCGAAGAAATTACGGAGCAAGAGGTGGTTTATCAAATAGATGGACATAAACAGACCGTCCGTGCTGATTTTGTTTTTGCGATGACAGGTTACACACCCGATGTCGGATTGTTCGCTGATACAGGCATTACGATTGATCGTAAAACAGGTATTCCAAGTCACGACGAAGAGACGATGGAATCGAATGTCCCGGGCATCTATATCGCAGGTGTCGTCGCAGCAGGATATGATGCCAATAAAATATTCATTGAAAATGGACGTTTTCACGGTGCAAACATTGCCAACCATCTCGTTGAACGGCTACGTGGTGCATCGATACAAGCATAAACAAAACCTCTTGATTTGGAAGATGAATTTCCGAATCAAGAGGTTTTTTTCATTTATTCAACGCGGAATGATTCTTCGAGTTCTAGTTGTGAAGCATCGATTTCGAGTTCGACCATCAGTTTAAGCCGCGCTTTTTGTGAATTCAGTCCATTCGAGAAAATGACGCCGAGTTCTTTTAATTGTTGTCCACCACCCGTATATCCGTAGACGTCTTGAACGATTCCGTTGAAGCAACGGCTGACGATGACGATCGGCATGACGGTAATCAATTCAGCGATGGCATCCACGATACTTGGTGGTACATTTCCTTGACCGAGGACTTCAAGGACGAGTCCATCATAACCGAGTTGTTTCACAGCAAGTAATAGGTCGGGTTCCATACCGGCATAGACTTTAAGAACGGCGACCCGTTTTGAGAGCGAAGTCACCATATGTGTTTGTTTCAAGAGCGGTGTATTGAATAAGTAGACATGATCCTTCGTTACCATCCCAAGATTTCCGAAATGAACGGATTTGAATGTATCGACGGATGACGTGTGCGTTTTTGTGACGTTGAATGCCGAATGGATTTCCCCGTTGAAGACGACGAGGACACCTTTTCCGCGCGCAGCTTCACTGACAGCGACACGAAGTGCCGTAATCAGATTAAACTCACCATCGGATCCGACCTCATTAGAAGAACGCATGGCTCCTGTCAAAACGATTGGAACAGGTGCACCAAGCGTCAAATGTAAGAAATAAGCTGTCTCTTCCAGTGTGTCCGTTCCGTGAGTGATGACGACGCCGTCGTAATGTTCCTTCTTGAGCTCGCTCTCGATGA
The DNA here is from genome assembly GCF_002396765.1 of Exiguobacterium sp. UBA5002. Taxonomy (NCBI): domain Bacteria; kingdom Bacillati; phylum Bacillota; class Bacilli; order Caryophanales; genus Exiguobacterium; species Exiguobacterium sp. UBA5002. The sequence goes on along the minus strand of NZ_DGYQ01000020.1, from coordinate 131,163 downwards.
AATGGGCTAGACGCAACATGATGTCAGGTGTCATATGCGGAGAAGGTAAGTTTGCGAAGTGACGCGTCGTGATGTTGGCAATATCTGTTGCTCGCGGGAGTGAAGCGTCGAGTGGATTGATATCGTTTGGTAAGACATGACCAGAATGATCCTGAGCCATGGCAATCGTTCCACCCGTATGAATGAGTAATAATGATTTCATGCTAAAGGGTCCTTGTCTACAGACAGAAGACCTTCACCTACTTTCTATGACGGATTCGATTCGTTCTCCCATATTGTAACCTTTTTCCCTCTTGAAACAACGAGGACGTTTTCTTTTTTCCAAGAAACCTTTATTCTTATAAATGAGGAAGAAAGGGGGAGAGGAAGCGTGGTTCAAATCGTTTTCTCCGGAGTTGCCCCAGGCATCGCACTCCTAACTTATTTTTATCTACGTCACGAACATGAATCGGAGCCAGTCGGCTATATCCTTCGAAGTTTCATTTTCGGTATTTTACTCGTCTTTCCCTTGATGTTCATCGACTATATCGTCCAGACCGAATTTGGTGGGCGTGAAGAGGTGCAGTTGATTCGAACAGCTGTTACGGAAGAATTCGCCAAATGGTTTGTCGTCTTTTATACGGTCTATATCCATCAACGGTTTAATGATTATTACGACGGAATCATTTATGCGGTAGCCTGTTCACTTGGGTTCGCAACGCTTGAGAATATCTTATATCTGATGGTGAATGGAACAGTCGAACATATGCTGTTTCGGGCACTCTTACCCGTATCTGGTCATGCTTTGTTTGCGGTCATCATGGGATTCTTCATGGGGATGGCGAAATTCTCGCCTCATCCTTATCGCTGGTTGTCGCTCTCGATTGCGCTTCCGGTATTTGCGCATATCTTATTTAATTTGTTAATATTGGAAAATGGTGGTATATCTTTTTTGCCGATCGTCTTCATGGTCATCCTATGGACGATTGGATTATTTCAAGTACGAGGTGCCAATCGTTTAAATCGGCGATTTAAACGAAAAAAACAACATTCAGATGGCATCGAATAGAGAGTAGGAGCGAAATAGTATGATGGAAATCGGGGATTTGGTAATGCTTTCGAATAGTGAGGATCGACAAGGTCGCTCAAAGGTGACGGCTGTGACGAATCGATTGATTTGGATTGAAGCACCGAGCGAGGTCGCGACACTCAAAACATTCATCTTGTCAGAGCAAGAAGAAGTTTCATTTTATTTTTTTAAGGAGAAGGGCAAATTATTTGGATTTGATACGGTCGTCGTTGAACGACAAAATGATCCACTTCGCGGTCAACGATATGCTTTGAAACGACCGAAGGATGATCAAATCGAACGCATCCAACGACGTCAGTTCGTCCGAGTACCGCAAATACTCGATGTTGCTGTACACCCTCATAAAACGCAGTTCGAGCCGTTTACAACGGTGACGCTCGATCTATCGGCTGGAGGGATGATGATCTTGTCGGATCAATTACCGGTTCAAAAAGAGGAAGAGGTGGAAATGACATTCATTTTGCCTACAAGTGAGGGCATATCGAGTACGTTGGATGTCATCGCTGAACTCGTCCGAGTTGATCGGCGCGAAGAACGATATGAATTAGCATTTCAATTTACGATGATTCCCGACAGAAGTCGTGAACTTGTATTGCGTCACTGTTATCAAATGCAAATGAAAAGTTCAAGAAGGGGCATGAATCCATTCACCTAACCGCATTTTTTTGCTATGATAACGTTCGGAAGAATGAATCCCTATCAATCATAGGGAAGATGGAAGGATTGGATGGATGATGAAAAAGATTCAAATCGCTTTAGATGGACCAGCGGGTGCTGGAAAAAGTACGATCGCAAAACAATTGGCAGCGCGCCTTGACTATGTATATATCGATACAGGAGCGATGTACCGGGCCGTTACACTGGCAGCACTAGAACAATCGCTTGACCTCAACAATGGTGAAGTGCTCGGCGAATTGATGAAATCGCTTGATATTCGTTTAACACCAGGTGAAAACGGGCAACGTGTCTTTATTGGTGATCGCGAAGTGACGGATGCGATTCGCTCGATCGAAATCACGAATAATGTCTCGTTCGTCGCTCGCCAAAAAGAAGTTCGGGCTGCGCTCGTCACGGCACAGCGGAAATTAGCTGAACGCGGTGGGATCGTCATGGATGGACGTGATATCGGCACAGTCGTATTGCCGGATGCAGAATTAAAAGTCTTTTTGACGGCAACTGTGGAAGAGCGTGCAGCTCGAAGACACCGCGAAAATATCGCGCGTGGGATGGACAGCGACATCACGATTCTTCAAGAAGAGATCGCACTGCGTGATAAGCGCGACAGTGAGCGTGAAGTCTCGCCATTGCGCCAAGCTGACGATGCGCTATATCTCGATACGACAGAGATGACGATTGATGAAGTCGTCGTCCGATTGATGGAGCTAGCAGAGGGTGTCCTAAAATGAAACGTCAAGATACCATTTACCGGATTGCGCGGTTTGTCGTCTGGGTCATCGCGAAAACAGTCTTCCGATTGAAAGTGACAGGGCAAGAGAACATTCCAAAAGACGGTTCCTTACTCGTCTGTGCCAATCACAGTTCGAACTGGGACCCGGTCTTCCTCGTCAGTGCGATTCCGCCAAAACGTGCGGTACGTTACATGGCAAAAGAAGAACTGTTCAAAGTTCCTGCCTTAAAACAATTAATGATTGCGGCAGGAACATATCCTGTCGGTCGCGGTCAAGGAGATCGTCAAGCTTTGAAACGGACGATTGAACTATTGAATTCAGATGAGACGGTCGGTATTTTCCCAGAAGGAACGCGATCTGCGCCAGGTGAATTCACATCAGCACAACCAGGTGTCGGCTTCTTTGCCTTACGATCGAATGCTCAGATTTTACCGATTGCAATCATCGGATCATACCGCCCGTTCAAACGGATGCATGTTGCGATCGGGAAACCAGTTGATATTTCGGATTTACGTGATCAGCGGGGCGCAGCGAAATCGATTTCTGACCGAATCATGGACGAAATCAAATCCGTCTACTTCAATCACGCTTAATACCTTGACAAATAGTCAGAATTGTAAGAAGTTAGAAGCAGGATAAACGCATTGACATGTGTCAGGCGTTTCTTGTACTCATCGTGAGGAGGTTGTTTTGGAATGGTCGAAGAAATGAAAGATATGCCTGATTTTGAAATTCATCGGGACCAGGTAGTTACCGGAATGGTCGTGAAAATTGAAGACAAGCAAGCACTCATTGATATCGGATATAAAACAGAAGCCATCTTACCGATTAGCGAAGTATCGAGTCTTCATCTCGATGATATTCGCGGCGTGCTGAACGTCGGAGATGAACTACAAGTGAAGGTCAAGAAAATCACGGATGAAGAGGTTGTCGTCTCGAAACGAGAAATCGACGCGCTCAAAGCGTGGGAGCAAGTAGAAGAGAAGTATAAATCAGGTGAGATCTTTGAAGTTGTCGTCAAAGACATCGTCAAAGGTGGGCTCGTCGTTGATATCGGTGTCCGCGGATTCATTCCGGCGTCACTCGTCGAACGGCATTATGTCGAGGATTTCTCGGATTACATCGGTCGTTCGATCGAAGTCAAGGTCGTTGAACTCGATCAAGAGAAGAACCGTGTCATTCTCTCGCACAAAGCTGTCGTTGAAGGCGAATTGAACGCGAAGAAAAAAGAGACACTCGAAAATTTAGAAGTAGGTCAAATCCTCGAAGGTACAGTCCAACGTTTAACAGACTTTGGTGCTTTCGTTGATATCGGTGGCGTTGACGGTCTCGTTCATATTTCGGAGATGGCACACCACCGTGTCGAACGTCCTTCGGATATCGTCACGGAAGGTCAAAAAGTCGAAGTCAAAGTACTTGGTGTCGACCGTGATACGGAAAAGGTCAAGTTATCGATCAAGGAAACACAACCTGGTCCATGGCAACAGATGGAAGGGAAGATCGAAGCTGGCGATATCGTCAAAGGACGTGTACGTCGTCTCGTCCAATTCGGTGCTTTCATCGAACTTGCGCCGCAAGTAGAAGGACTTTTGCACATTTCGCAAATCGCGAACCGTCACATCGGTTCACCTTCGGAAGTACTCGAAGAAGGTCAGGAAATCGAGGCGAAAGTACTCGAAGTACGTCTTGATGAGCATAAGATTTCGCTATCAACACGTGTCCTTGAAGAGGAAGAATCATTCGCTGACGATTATTCGGATTATACGAATCAATCAGAAGGATTCTCGGTCGCTGACTTGACTGAGGACGATTCTGATAAGAAAGAATAAGCAATGACACAAAGCGGACACAAGCGTGTCCGCTTTTTATATGCGGTTTGTTATGGTATATGACAGTTTGATTTGATACAATAGAACGGCTATGAAGCGAGAGAAGAGAAAGAAGGTGTTGGGATGGCAATTCCAGTCGTGGCGATCGTAGGTCGCCCAAATATCGGAAAGTCGACGATTTTTAACCGGGTGATTGGAGATCGGGTTTCAATCGTAGAAGACAAGCCAGGCGTTACCCGCGACCGTATTTACGGAACTGGAGAATGGCTGAATCGTCATTTTCATTTGATTGATACAGGTGGAATCGAAGTCGGGGATGAGCCCCTACTTCAAATGATGCGTCATCAGGCGGAGCTCGCCATTGATGAAGCGGATGTCATCATTTTCATGGTGAACGGACGCGAAGGAATCACAGCAGCGGATGAGGAAGTCGCGAACATGTTATTCCGTTCGAACAAACCAGTCGTCGTAGCTGTCAACAAAGTCGATAACTTTGAAATGCGTGATTTAATGTATGAATTTTACTCCCTTGGATTCGGAGACTTGTTCCCGATTTCTGGTACACATGGTCTTGGCCTAGGTGACTTACTCGACCGTGTCCTTGAACTCGCACCAGATAAAGAAGAATTAGAATATGACGAAAGCACGATCAAGTTTGCCTTGATTGGTCGTCCGAACGTCGGGAAATCAAGTATGACGAACTCGATTCTCGGTGAAGAACGTGTCATCGTCTCAAACATCGCTGGTACGACACGCGATGCGATCGATACACCGTTTACGCGAGATGAGCAAGAATACGTCATCATCGATACGGCCGGGATGCGAAAACGCGGGAAAGTCTATGAATCAACAGAACGTTTTAGCGTCATGCGTGCTCAAAAAGCAATCGAACGGGCAGATGTCGTCTGTGTCGTGCTTGATGGCGAAGAAGGCATTATCGAGCAAGATAAAAAAGTGGCGGGATATGCTCACGAAGCAGGTCGCGCGGTCATCATTGTCGTCAATAAATGGGATGCTGTCGAAAAAGATGATAAGACGATGAAAAAGATGCAAGAAGAGATTCGGGAAGAATTCCGTTTCCTTGACTATGCACCCATCGTCTTCGTCTCAGCGAAAACAAAACGTCGTTTGCAGACGTTGTTACCGGTCATTCAACAAGCAGCGCACAGCCATGCGCAACGGATTCAGACAAGCGTCTTGAACGATGTCATCGTTGACGCTGTCGCGATGAACCCGGCGCCGACGGATAAAGGGGTTCGTCTTCGGATCAACTATGCGACTCAAGTCGCGTCACGTCCGCCAACGTTCGTCTTGTTCGTCAATGATCCAGAATTGCTGCACTTCTCTTATAAACGATATCTTGAGAATCGGATTCGGGAAGCATTTGATTTTACAGGTACACCAATCCGGATTTTAGCTCGTCAAAAACAATAATGGGGTGAGTCAGTATGACCAAAATCGCTGTCATCGGAGCGGGAAGCTGGGGAACGGCGCTCTCGCTCGTCCTAGCCGATAATGATCGGGAAGTCATGCTTTACGGTCGTGAACAAACAACTGTCGACCGCATCAATGAACATCATGAAAACGCGCAATTTTTGCCGGGTGTCATGTTACCACAATCATTGAAGGCGACGACGGATCTTAAAGTGGCGGTTGAAGGCGCAACACACATCTTGATCGTCACACCATCCTCTGCGATTCGTTCGGTTTCCCGACAATTGAATGAATTGTTGACGGAACCAGTCGTTCTGATTCATGCGTCAAAAGGAATCGAGCCAAAGACCCATCTTCGGTTGTCAGAATTAATCGAAGCAGAGGTCGATCCTGCGAAACGCAAGGCGGTTTGTGTCTTGACGGGTCCATCGCATGCCGAAGAGGTCGCGTTACGTAAACCAACGACAGTGACCATCGCATCGGATGATTTAGAAGAGGCTGGTCGTGTACAGGAGCTGTTTACGAATGAAAACTTCCGTGTCTATCTGAATGCGGATATCATTGGAGCTGAGCTCGGTGGGGCGCTCAAAAATATCATTGCGCTTGCCGCAGGTATGACGGATGGTCTCGGTTACGGGGACAATGCCAAAGCAGCATTGATTACGCGTGGAATGGTCGAAATCGCACGTCTCGGTACGATGCTTGGAGCTAACCCGATGACGTTCACTGGATTGACAGGAATGGGTGACTTGATCGTTACTTGTACATCGGTTCATAGTCGAAATTGGCGTGCGGGGAATGCCATCGGTCGCGGCGAAAAATTAGAGACGGTGCTAGAAAACATGGGAATGGTCGTCGAAGGTGTTCGCGCGACTCAAGCGGCATATGATTTGGCGGAGACGAAACAGTGTGAACTCCCAATCACTTCCGCCCTCTACCATGTTCTCTTTGACGGTCATACACCGGAAGAAGAAGTCAAAAAGTTGATGCAACGACCACAGAAAAATGAGATCGAGCATCTCTTCACGACGAAAGATTAACGGAGTGGGGTGGAAACCTTGAGTCCAGGATTAATAAAAATGTGGATCTCGTTCGCTGGCATTGGACTCTTTGCGATCAGTGTCTTGCTGGTCACGGTCAGTCGGACGAAGTTGAAGGGGTTATGGCAGGTTCTCGTATCGACTTTGGCATTCGTATGTTTCATCGTTGCGTCGATCATCATGGTATTCATCGTCATGGCGGGGCCAAGCGCATGAAGAAGTGGTTCGTGATCCTCATGCTCATTCCGGTGACGTTGTTATCGGGTTGTCTGTTTCCAGACAGTCAGAAACCGTCGAACCGCGTACCGTATCCGCAACAGTTGCGTACCGTACAGGATGCTGTCGATGCGTATCAAAAAGACACGGGTGTTTTGCCCATCAAGACGATGGAAGCAGATACTCCGCTCATGGAGCGTTATCAAATCGAATTAGGGCGGCTCATTCCGCGTTATATGAGTGATCCACCATCGAACAGTTTTGAAGGTGGCGGAACATTCATCTATCTGTTAGTCGATGTCGACACGAAACCGACTGTTAAGTTGATGGATTTACTTGTTGCAGAGGAGTTACAGAAGCTCCAAGTTCGGATTGATGCGTATCGGAAGAAGAACGAAAAGTATCCGTTTAAAGGATCGTTCGGAAAAAACCAGTTTACGCTTGACTATAAAAAACTATTCATCAAAAAAGAACCGACTGTCCCAAGTCCGTATTCAGATGAAAAGTTGTCGATCTATGTCGATGGTCAAGGACGCCTCTTCATCAACTATTTACCTGAGTTGAAGAAAGCTGTTCAAACTGCGAAGAAAAAGCCGAAAGTCGGTCAGGATATTCGGTATTTGCTCTATGAAGATCAACCTTTTGTTCCTGCCTATTCTCAAAGCTACACGATAAACGAAAAAGGCGAACCTGTGTTTTCAGAGGAATCGAGCGAAGAATCTGAAAATTGAACGTTATTTACACGAAAATGTTGTAATAGCAACGTTTATGGGGTATGATTACCCTCGAAGAAGTGATTGGGAGGGGGTGAAAGTAATGAACAAAACTGAACTCATTCAAGCAGTCGTCGAAAAATCAGGTCTTACAAAAAAAGACGTGACGAAAGTTGTTGAATCAACATTCGAATCAATCACTGAGACACTTCAGTCTGGAGAGAAAGTCCAATTGATTGGATTTGGTAACTTCGAAGTCCGTGAGCGTGCAGCCCGTAAAGGTCGCAACCCACGTACGAAAGAAGATATCGAGATTCCAGCAAGCAAAGTACCTGCCTTCAAACCAGGTAAAGCATTGAAAGATGCTGTGAAGTAATCCGGCTACATAGTCGCCCGAGATTTTCTCGGGCGGCTTTTTTGTGGACATTCAGAAGCGTGAAAGCCCGCCGATTATGGTATATTAAAAAAGAAGAACGTCCATCAACGAGATGGCACTGGAGATCGGGGGGTAAAAGCATGGAACAACATGAGCTGCGCGTGGATGAAATCATCACTGCACTCACCACTAAACAAACGACACGATTGGCTCGACATGTGGATTTCCCTTCCATCGATCGTGAACAGATCAGTTGGTTGATTGATGTCGCTCAACATGACACGCTGGATACGGAAGCACTCGTCAAAGCGATTCATTTCGCACAAGTAGCGCTACGTCTGCATGAGCGTGTCAATGAAACGCTACGCGGTTCGAAGGAGCGACAGTTGCTTGTATTAGCAGGGGATTTATTCTCGAGCTACTTTTTCGAACAGCTAGCTGGGTTACCAAAAGAGATTCTCGTTTCACTCGGACGGACGATTCAACGGGTCAACGAGGCAAAGTGTGCCCTTCACGAAATGAATTATGCATCGAAGGAAGAACGAGTTCTCTTATGGTTAACAGCAGAGTTCGGATTAATGCAAGGACTCGCAGCAATCACGAAACGAGAATGGCTGACACGACAGGGGCGGCAGATCATTCAACAACAGGCAGAACAATTGGATTTGGTCGCACAGAAATTACTGTTATCGCATCTCGAGCAGATGGCGGTAGCATGAGATCTTGGAAAGGGTGAGCGGTGTGCAGGCAAAAGATAAAGAAAAAAAAGTATATGAAGTGTTTCAATCGATATCAACGAACTATGATCAAATGAATTCAGTCATCAGCTTCCGACTGCATAAACTATGGAGACGCGAGACGATGCGCCGGATGCAAGTCTTCCCGGGTGCTAAATGTCTCGATCTTTGTTGTGGAACAGCGGACTGGACGATTCAACTAGCGAAAGCAGCCGGTCCGACAGGTGTCATCAAAGGACTTGATTTTTCAGAGAACATGCTAAGAGTCGGCGTGGAGAAGGTAGAAGCGCTCGATATGAAAAACATCGAATTGATTCACGGAAATGCGATGGATCTACCGTTCGGTGATAACTCGTTCGATTATGTGACGATCGGGTTTGGTCTACGAAACGTACCGGATTATCTACAGGTCATCAAAGAGATGCATCGTGTCTTAAAACCAGGTGGAACGGTCGTCTGTCTCGAGACGAGTCAACCGACGGCACCGATTTTCCGCGAGGCATATTCATTGTATTTCGGAAAAATCATGCCACAAGTCGGGCGATTGCTTGCGAAATCATACGATCAATACAACTGGCTACAAGAATCGACGGAAGTGTTCCTCGACCGCGTCGAACTGAAACAACTCTTCGAACAGGCAGGCTTCATGCAAGTGGAAGTCAAGGCATTCGCGGGTGGGGCTGCTGCGATGCACCTTGGGAAGAAGTGGTGAGATGTCACTGCATTCCATATACCGTGATGTCACGAAGGAAGTTAATTTAGTCGATCGTTTTCTGATCAGTCATATCGCTTCTGAGGAACCAACGATCGATGCGGCAGGAAAGCAACTGTTGAAGGCTGGTGGAAAACGGATTCGACCGGCATTCGTATTGTTAGCGTCTAAATTCGGTGAAGCAGATCGGGATGAGCTGATTCGTGTGGCGGCCAGTCTTGAGCTCGTCCATATGGCATCACTCGTTCATGACGATGTCATTGATGACGCGGAACTACGAAGAGGGAAACCGACTGTCATGCAATACTTTGATGAAGAAGTCGCACTGTATTCCGGGAACTATCTGTTTGGAGAGGCGATTCGATTGATTGGTGAAGTCGGAAAACCGGAACTTGTCCAAGTGATGGTCCATACGATGCGTGAAATTTGCGAAGGTGAGATTGAACAAATCTATGACCAATATGATTGGGAACAGTCGATTAAACGCTACATCAAACGGATCGAACGAAAAACAGCCATTCTCATCGAAGCGAGTTGTCACCTAGGTGCCATTGTTGCGAACTGTTCTGCAGCCGATACGAAAGCGTTACGGTTGTTTGGACGAGATATCGGACTTGCGTTTCAAATTGCTGACGATTTGCTTGATTTCACAGCGAATCGCACAGAACTTGGTAAGCCCGTAGCAGAGGATTTGCGTCATGGACACAAAACATTACCTGTCTTTTATGGTGCAGAAGATGCTGTCTTTTATGAACGTCTTTCAAAAATCGAGAGTATGCCAACACATGAAGAAGTCGCACCTTTATTGTCGTTTCTTCAAACTTCGGGTGCTCTCGAACGAACGCAACAAACAGTCGATCATTACATCCATCGTGCCATCAAACGTCTCGAACCATTACCTAAATCCTCTGCGAAGCGATCGCTTGAAGAAGTCGCGCGCTACGTTGGAAAACGAAAAGGTTGAAGATTGTCAAAAATTTCTTGCTGTTCTTCTTAAAAGCCAGTAAACTGACTATGTAAGCGCTTTTCTAAAAGCATTTCATAGGGGGAACTAGAGATGGAACAGACATTTTTGATGGTCAAACCAGATGGCGTAGAACGTGGATTGATTGGGGAAATCATTGGACGGATCGAACGCAAAGGATTCATCATTCGTGAAATGAAAATGATGAACGTCACAGAAGAGTTAGCAAAAGCACATTACGAAGAGCATGCGGAGAAACCGTTCTTTGGAGAGTTGGTCACTTTCCTCACATCAGGTCCTGTCGTTGCACTTCGTGTCGAGGGTGCAGACGTCGTTGCCGTCTCTCGTTTGATGATTGGGAAAACAAAACCACTTGAAGCAGCACCTGGAACGATCCGTGGTGATTTCGCGAACACGATGAGCGAGAATGTCATCCATGGTTCGGATAGTGTCGAGAGTGCGGAGCGTGAGCTTGCCCTCTGGTTTCAAGGACAACCAGTCAACGCGTAATAAATGAATAGAAAGACAACGGGGAAGGGATTCGATTTGATCGAATCCCTTTTGTCGTGTTCTTGTAAAACGGAATGACCCAATTGTCTAATTGCTTTTTGGAATGCCTATAGCTTTATGCTACTATAGAAAATAAGTTGAACCGGTCATGGAAATGACCATTCGATATCGAGAGTGAGCGAGGTGTGCCAATTGGAAGATTATGAACTTTTTATTCAACGATTCAAGACCAAATCAGGGATTGATCTCGGTCAGTATAAAGAAGCACAGATGAAGCGGCGATTGACGGCGTTACGTGACAAAAAAGGATATAGTACATTTGCTTCTTATATGCAGGCAATGGATAAGGACACATCGTTATACGACGAGTTTTTAGACCGGATGACGATCAATGTCAGTGAATTTTTCCGTAATCCGATTCGTTGGCAACAATTGGAACAAGATATCTTACCGATCCTAGAGTCGCGAGCACATGGACGAATCCGGACGTGGAGCGCAGCTTGTTCGACCGGAGAAGAACCATACTCTCTCGCGATGATTTTAAGTGAACGGCTCGATCCATCCGCCTTTACGATTCAAGCAACGGATTTGGATGAACTCGTTCTTGAAAAAGCCAAGCTTGGTCGATATGGAGCTTCTGCATTGAATGAAGTCGTCGAAGCGCGTAAAAAGAAATATTTCATCGAGCAAGAGCAAACGTTCGAAGTCGTTCCAGAAATCAAACGACTCGTTCGTTTCAGTAAACATAATCTGTTAGGAGACCGGTACGATACGGGGTTTGATTTAATCATCTGCCGCAACGTGCTGATTTATTTTACAGAAGAAGCGAAAGCGCACGTCTATCGTTCGTTCGTCGAGGCCTTAAAGCCAGGCGGAATCCTATTCGTTGGTGGAACGGAACAAATTTTCCAACCCGAACGGTTTGGGTTAAAGATGAAACAGAGCTTCTTTTACGAAAAAATCGGTTGATCAGGAAGGGATGAAGCGAATGCGTTACATGACAGCAGGAGAATCACATGGAAAAGGGTTGACCGTCATCATCGATGGGATGCCAGCAGGACTCACGATTGATTTCGAAGCCATCCAGCGTGAAATGACACGTCGCCAAGGCGGATACGGACGCGGACGACGCATGCAAATTGAACAGGATCAAATTGATGCACGTGGCGGGATCCGTCATGGATATACGACGGGATCACCAATCAGTTTGTTCATCGAGAATAAGGATCATACGCACTGGACACAAGTCATGCAAGCGGAACCGCTCGAAGAACAGTTGGAGCGCCCGCGGACGTTGACGCGTCCACGTCCTGGACATGCGGATCTCGTTGGTGGATTGAAGTACGGTCATCGCGATTTACGCGATGTACTAGAACGTTCTTCCGCTCGTGAGACGGCAGCACGTGTTGCCGTCGGCGCCTTCGCTAAACAATTACTGAATGAACTCGGGATTGAAGTGTTCTCGCACGTACGGTCGATCGGTGGCATCGATGCACCGTGGAAGGATCCCGTCGAACATCAGGAAACGATTGACGCTTCACCCGTTCGATGTGCTGACGAACAAGCAGGACAACGGATGATGGAGGAAATTGATGCGGCCAAAAAAGAAGGGGATACACTCGGCGGTGAAATCGAAGTCGTCGTGACAGGCATGATGCCAGGCGTCGGGTCCTTCACCCAAAACGATCTAAAGCTCGACAGCCGGATTGCACAAGCTGTCATTAGCGTCAATGCGATGAAATCAGTCGGTTTTGGTGACGGATATGAACTTGGTCGTCGCAAGGGGAGTACCGTCCAAGATGAAATCGTTCATGATGCATCCGGCTATCATCGGCGGACGAACCATCTAGGCGGAATCGAAGGCGGGATGTCGACAGGCATGCCGATTCGCGTCCAAATTGCGATGAAGCCGATTCCGACGCTTTATCGTCCACTGCAATCAGTCGATATCGAGACGAAGGAAGCATTCACGGCACAAATCGAGCGAAGTGATGCCTGTGCCGTTCCAGCCGCATCGGTTGTTCTAGAAGCCGTCGTCGCATTTGAGATTGCGGTCGCTATCCTTGAAATGTTCGGGACATCGACACTCGATCGTCTTCAGGCTGCCGTCGCTGCTTATAAAGAGGAGGTTCGGACGTTTTGATCGAATTTGATATCCGGTTGAACACGTCATATCCAGTACTTATCGGAAATGGGGCATTAGCCCGGTTATCGCATCTTTCAGCGCTGAACGAGGCGGACCGCATCTGGGTCATCACGGATGAAACGGTACATCACTTGCAGATGGATCGATTGCAGGATGCGTTAGCGGATGTATCGCCGTCGATCGACGTTCATATCAGCACTGTTGCGCCTGGGGAGCACAGTAAGTCGCTTGCCGTTTATGGCGCTCTACTCGAAGAAGGGGTTCGGTATGGGATGACACGTCATAGCCTGATCCTTGCGTTTGGCGGTGGAATGATTGGTGATTTAGCGGGATTCGTCGCGGCAACCTTTTTGCGCGGCATCCCGTTCATTCAAATTCCGACGACACTGTTAGCGCACGATTCAAGTGTTGGTGGAAAGGTTGGTCTTAACCTCTCCCTCGGTAAAAACTTAGTCGGTGCATTTTATCAGCCAAGTGGTGTCGTGTATGATTTAACGCTCCTTCAGACATTACCAGACCGGGAATGGCGAAGTGGCTTCTTTGAGTTAGTCAAGCATGGGTTCCTTGCGCGACCATCATTTGCGGATTCGTTACTCGATATTTCGCTGGATGCTGTCAAAGGACTCGATTTGGAAGACTGGCTCGCACGGGGGATTAATGTGAAACGGGATATCGTCGAACAAGATGAGACGGAGCAAGGGATGCGTGCCTTTTTGAATTATGGACATACGTTCGGTCATGCCGTTGAATATGCGAGTCCTGGTCTTGCGCATGGCGAGGCAGTAGGGATCGGACTCGTCTTCGTCAAGTTCTTGGAAGGAAATGACGGACAGGCGAAACAGCTCGGGCAATTGCTCCACCGTCTTGGAACGGAATTACCGGATCGACAATCGTTTAAGACATACCTTGAACTGATGCGTCGCGACAAGAAGAACCACCAAGAAATGATTCGATTCGTCCTTGAAAAAGAAGGGCGCTTCATTTTAGAAGCGATCAACGAAGAACGATTGCGCCAAGCATTCAATCAAACAGTGAGGTGTCTAGAATGGGCTTAAGAGGAACAGTACAAGTACCTGGCGATAAATCAATGACGCACCGTGCTTTCCTGTTCGGCGGAATCGCCGAGGGAACGACACATGTCAGAAACGCACTTGAAGGGGCCGATTGTCTTGCTTCACTAGTAGCGATGCAGGCGCTCGGTGCACAAATCGATCGAACATCAGAGGAAATTCGGATCACCGGAACGGATACGTTCCAAGAAGCGACGATCGATTGCGGAAACTCGGGGACGACGATTCGTCTCTTGAGCGGTATCCTAGCAGGCGGTCAAGCGACATATGCGCTCGATGGCGACGCTTCCTTGCGCAGACGTCCGATGAAACGAATCACGGAACCGCTTGCCTTATTCGGAGCGAACATCACAGGTGAGACGGCGCCGCTTCACATCACAGGAACGCCGCTTGTCGGAACGACGTATACGTTGCCAGTCGCAAGTGCACAAGTGAAAAGTGCCGTGTTGCTCGCAGGTCTGCATGCGACGGGTGAGACGACAGTCATCGAGCCAATCCTGTCACGCGACCATACGGAACGGATGTTGCCGCAGTTCGGTGTTGACGTAGCGATCGATGAACGTGAGGATGGTCGGCACATTCGTGTTCAAGGTCCTGTACGCTTACAAGCAACGTCACTCGACATTCCAGGCGATCCATCGTCAGCAGCGTTTTGGTGGACGGCAGCAGCAATCGGGCAGGATAGTCGCATCACGACGACCCACGTCTTGATGAATCCGACACGGATTGGTTTTTTACAGACGTTACGCCAGATGGGTGCAAGTGTCGAAATCAATCATCGCTCAGAAGACGGTGGAGAGGAGACGGCAGATGTGACCGTCGAGACGATATCGTTACAAGCAATCACGGTCGAAGGTGATCAGATTCCATCCTTGATTGATGAGATTCCGTTACTCGCTTTGCTTGCGACGCAAGCGGAAGGACGAACAATCATTCGCGATGCACAAGAGCTTCGTGTCAAGGAAACGGATCGGATTGACACGGTCGTGACGGCATTACAGCGTCTTGGAGCGAACATCGAGGCAACGGATGACGGCATGATCATCGAAGGACCGACACCTCTGCAAGCAGCGGAAGTCGACAGTGCAGGTGATCACCGGCTCGCGATGATGTTGACGATCGCGGCGACGATCAATCCAGAAATTATGGTTCATGGACGCGAAGTAGTTGAAGTCAGCTACCCAACGTTCTATGATGATTTAAAGAGACTTCAATCCGACCAATCTGAGTAAGCAATAGGCGGATGACAGAAAGTGGGGCGTTTGCCTTGAATGAACAACTATTGAATGGCATCATCGAAGAATTAGAACATGGTCACACCTCGGAAGCGTTAGCAGCATTAGAAAAACTCGAAAAGACAGGAACGGATGAGGACCGCCTCGCCGTTGCCGATCTCTATATCGAACTCGGTTTGTCTGACCGGGCGGTCGATCTCTTGGCGCCGCTTTACGTCGAATATGCGGGTAACGCGGGAGTAGCCTTGTTACTAGCAGAGTGTTATATCGATTTGGATCGCGAAGAAGAAGCGATCTCCGTCCTCGAACAGGTCGACACAATGGACACGGAATATGGTCCACGTTCTCTCGTATTACTCGCTGACCTCTATCAGTCGCAAGGTCTTGACGAAGTAGCGTTAGCGAAGCTGAAGGAAGCGCGTAACCTTGCACCGGACGAACCGTTACTAGCATACGGTTTGGCTGAGCTCTACATGACGCTTGGTGCGTTTGATCAGGCGGTACCGTTATTCGCCGAAATCGCGGAGCGACCAGAGTTACGTGCTGAATTGCCGCTCGATGCCCTTTACGCGGAATCACTCGCGATGACAGGACAATTTGAAGATGCGATTCCACTGTACGAACGTGCTGTCGCAGAACGTTCCGACCTGCATACGCTGTTTGGTCTTGCGATGACGGCTCACCGTGTCGGTCAACATCAAAAAGCGGTCGAGACATTCCAGCAATTGATTGCACAGGATCCTGACTATACGTCGGCGTACGTACCATATGCGGAAAGCCAAGCCGAACTTGGTTTGACAAAAGAAGCACTGAACGTCATCAAACAAGGAATGGAGCGCGACGATTACAATGATGAGTTGCGGACGATGGAAGCCTTGTTCCTTCTGAAACTCGGCGATCGCGCTGGAAGCGTCCAAGCGCTACGTGAAGCGCTTGCCTTGAATCCGGAATCGATCGTCGCAGCGGAACGTTTGCTGTCGTTACTTGCTGAAGACGAGGACCACGAAGCGATGATCGAGACGATCTCTGCCATCGAAGAACACGTCACGGCTCCGATTCTAACATGGTACCGGGCACGCGCTTTGTATGCCTTAGAGGAATACACACAAGCGATGGAGAATTATGCGATAGTCGAAGGTGCATTCACGGAAGATGCGCTCTTCTTGAAAGAGTATGGATTCGCACTCGTCGAGGAAGGACGGCGTGAAAAGGGACAACGTCTTCTCCGCCGCGCTGCTAAGTTGACACCAGAAGATAACGAACTCGTCGACTATGTTGAACGAATGGATGGATGACTTCACGGGAGAAGGGAGTAGGATTGAGATGATAGAGAGAAAGCAGCGATTCTTACGCCGCATCTTGACCTATTACACGTTAAAGCGACGGGAAGCGAAATGGATCATCGATTATTGGCTGCGTAATGAGGCAAAACTCGAGCAAGTACACTTCGTCCAAAATGCGACCTTCGCTCCGAAGGCAATCATCATGACGACATACGGGTTCGATGCGGAACCGTTTCTCTTCAAAAAAGGGGATGTCACAACGTTAGATCCAGAAAAAGCGTATCATGACATCCGCCTGACCTCGGAAGATATCTATATCGAGTTGAACTTCCAAGGTATGATGATGGATGACGAGTATTTGTCTTTACTAGAAGAAAATCCGTTTCGCCCAGAAGTTGCAGTTGAACCGCGCTTAGCGGATGAAGCGACACATTTCATCGCGGTCACGGTCAATCGGCAGGAAGAAGAACGTTTAGTCCGCTTGATTGATGAAGCGCTGGATGCACGCGATCAACATCGATTCCACTCTCTTTCCGAACAGTTACGGCTCGTTCGAAGTCAACTTCCTTAACAGAAGGACTCTATTGCCCAGCGGAGGTAGTAGGGTCCTTTCGTATGTGAAGATTTGTGCAAAATATGAAGAAAAATAGAGTGGAATTTCATAAAACGTTCACATTAAGAGAGTAGGAGGAAATGCGGATATGATACATTAAATGTGACGAATTGTAAGTACGAAGAAAGGGGGAAATGACTTGCGTTTCAAACCATCCGACGTACAGCGGACACGAAGCGAGCAAGAGTACATCGATACGCTGATCGTGCCTTTGCTTCCGGTCGGTTTCGATGAGGCGATGCATGCTTACGCGGAATGCGCAGACATGACATTGACGGTGGCGTCCGAAGTCGAACGCCAGCTATCCGGACGGGCGTTGCTCGTTCCTGCTCTGACCTATATCGATGCACCGTCGATCGAACAGTTGGAAGGATGGCGTCAAGCGGCTGCTTCCGGGCAATTCCGTTTCATCACCTTCATCACCGCTGATTTAAGGTGGAAGGAGACTGCCGCAGAAGAGATTATCTACGTGCCACGTCTAGCTCTTGAGACGATGAGTCGTGACCAACAAGGTCAGATGGTCGGGAATTTTGTTGGACAAGTTCTCGAACAGTTAGGAAACCGTTGGACCGCGCTATGAAGCGGTTGACGCAATGATTTTATTAAGATACTATTACCATGTGAGAAATTTGTGTGAAGTACTGTCGTCTTGGGGCACAGCGTACATCACAAGGGGGGATCGAGATGGCTCAAAACGGGTCTAACGTAACACGTCGTCAATTCTTGACGTATACATTGACAGGCGTCGGCGGTTTCATGGCTGCGACAATGGTCATGCCGATGGTCAACTTCGCAGTTGATCCAGTCCTGAAGAAATCAGGAGCAGGCGATAAAGTAAAAGTAATGAAGTTGTCGGATATCACGACAGAACCAAAACGGGTCGACTTCAAGAAACAAACGCAAGATGCGTGGTATGAGTTCGAAGAAACGTTGTCGGCTTGGGTGTTCAAAGATGATAAGGGAGAAATTTTGGCCCTTTCACCGATTTGTAAACACTTAGGTTGCCAAGTCAGCTTCGGCGCAGATCCAACGCACCCGGAGCAATTCTATTGCCCATGTCACTTCGGACGGTATACGAAGGATGGCACGAACGTACCTGGTACGCCTCCAACGAAACCACTCGATGAGTATGAAATGCAACAGAAAGATGGTTACCTCTACCTTGGTAAACCAGTCGAAAGAGGTGCGTAAGCGATGATGCAAAAAATCTATGATTGGATTGATGAGCGCGTTGATATTACGCCGCTCTGGCGAGACATCGCCGATCATGAAGTACCGGAGCACGTCAACCCGGCACATAACTTTTCAGCTTTCGTTTATTGTTTTGGCGGATTGACGTTCTTTACGATCGTCATCCAGATTCTTTCGGGGATGTTCTTGACGATGTATTATGTACCGGACATCATCAACGCACACGCGTCCGTCTACTATCTACAAAACGAAGTCGCACACGGACAAATCGTTCGTGGTATGCACCACTGGGGTGCGTCTGTCGTTATCGTAATGTTGTTCCTACATACATTACGTGTCTTCTTCACTGGTTCATACAAAAAACCACGTGAATTGAACTGGGTCGTCGGAGTTCTCTTGTTCTTCGTCGTCTTAGCTCTCGGTCTGACAGGATACCTATTGCCTTGGGACATGAAAGCGTTGTTCGCGACAAAAGTTACGATTCAGATTGCTGAAAGTATCCCGGTCATCGGTGGTATCGCGAAGACCCTCCTTGCGGGTGGAGAAATCGTCGGCGCAAGTACAATCGCTCGATTCTTTGCGATTCACGTCTTCTTCCTTCCTGCAGCATTGTTCGTCTTGCTCGGGGCCCACTTCTTGATGATCCGTAAACAAGGGATCTCTGGACCACTTTAAACCGACTATCATCTAGACAACAAAAAAGGGGGAGAACACGATGCATCGTGGTAAAGGAATGAAATTCGTCACCGATTCACGGGTGTCGATCAATAACCGGATGCCGAACAAGTCAAAAGACTATTCGGAATATCCAGGTCGAACGGAAGCGTTCTGGCCGAACTTCTTACTTCGCGAATGGATGGTTGGAGCGGTCTTCTTGATCGGCTTCATGACTCTGACAATCGTAGAAGCAGCACCACTTCAAAACATTGCCGATCCGACGAATACGTCGTACATTCCACTTCCGGACTGGTACTTCCTATTCCTCTATCAGCTCTTGAAATACCAATTCGCTGCAGGTCCATACATCTTGATGGGAACAGTCATCCTTCCAGGTCTTGCGTTCACAGCACTTCTCGTCGCGCCATGGCTCGACCAAGGTCTTGAACGCCGTCCTGCGAAACGGCCAGTCGCCGTCAGCATGATGCTCCTCGCAGTCGTCTCGATCGTCTTCTTGACATGGGAATCTGTTCAAACGACACACTGGGATACCATCCACAAGCAAGGTGAGTTGACGATGAACGAAGGACCAAAAATTGATACATCGGCAAAAGGATACGAAATTTATTCGAACCAGTCATGTGTCAACTGTCATGGTAAGAACCTCGAAGGTGGAGCAGCAGCTCCAGCGCTCGTCGGAACGAAAAAGACTGAAAAAGAGATTTATGATATCGCAGTCAAAGGTGTCGGTTCGATGCCGGCTGGTCAGTTCAAAGGCTCAGATGCCGATCATAAAGAACTTGCGAAATTCATCGCTTCATACGGTGAAGGCGGCGAAAACAATAAATAAGCCAAAAGCCGGGGGAGCAATCCTCCGGCTTTTGTCGATGATGAGGTGAAACGATTGCAAGGAATATTTACTTTACTCCGTCATAAAGCCGTGCTTTGGATCGTCGGATTGATCAACTTAGCAGGCACCTTATACGGCTACTACTGGTATGAACCACAACTCGCGACATCGAAGTGGTACTTCTATCCGTTCATTCCGGATAGCCCAACCGCATCGCTGTTCCTTACGATCATCGTTTTTCTATGGATTTTCGGACGACGTTCCCGCTTGTTTGAAGCGCTCGCATTCGTGACATTGATCAAATATGGTGTCTGGGCGGTCGTCATGAATGCCTTGATGTTGAACGAACTCGGCACATCAAACGCCTACTTAACAACGATGGCACTGATGCTGATGGTGTCGCACGGAGCGATGGCGTTTCAGGCGTTGTTATTCAGTCCTTTGATGACATTTCGCGTCAAGGAGCTTGTTCTCGTTGCGATTTGGGTCGTTCATAACGATGTCGTCGATTATGTCCTTGGGCAATGGCCCCGCTACCCGGCGCTTGCAGAGCACATCAAATGGATCGGATACGGTTCTTTCTGGTTGACTGGATTATGTCTTTTGATGGGATATCTGTTTGTCGCACGCGATTCAATTGACAATAAGGTCGCTTGAACATAAAATAGACCTATAAACAAAAAAGAAAGGAACGATGTCTCGTGGCAAACTATTTGATTTATCTCGCGATCATCATGATCGTCCCGATTTGGGCTCAGATGCGGGTGCGGAGCACCTATAAAAAATATCAAGATGTTCCGATTCAGAGTGGGGTGACAGGAGCACAGGTCGCAGACTTCATCATGAAGCAGAACGGCATCACGAACGTCCGTCTCGAGCCGATCGGTGGAACGATGTCCGACCATTATGACCCGACGAACAAAGTCGTTCGTTTGTCGGAAGACGTCTATTATGGTTCGACGGTCTCAGCCGTTTCGATTGCGGCACACGAAATCGGTCACGTCATTCAAGATGCGACGGATTACAATATGATGCGTGTCCGTCACCGGATTGCACCTGTCGCGTCGATTACGTCGAACTTATCGTTCCCACTGTTGTTGATTGGTCTATTCGCTGGGTTCACTGGTCTTGCGATGCTTGGTGTCGTCTTGATGCTCGGTGCCGTCGTCTTCCAACTCGTCACGTTACCGGTCGAGTTTGATGCCTCGAATCGAGCGATGGCGCAGTTGACGGAGCATGGAATCATCGACGCTGAAGAAGAACGTGGTTCACGTCGTGTCTTAAACGCAGCGGCTTGGACGTACGTCGCAGCAACACTTGTCGCCGTCGCCGAGTTTCTTCGTCTCGCACTGCTCGTCTTCAACCCGTCAAGTGATGACTAAAATGAAAAACACGGATTGCTCGTTTGAGCGATCCGTGTTTTTTTACGTTTCTTTGATTGGGACTCGATTTTCGTCGAACGTGAATCCTTCTCCCGTTACTTCATAGACATCATGCAACGTGATGAAGGCGTGCTGGTCGACACTTTTAACGAGCGTCTTCAAGCGATTGATTTCATTGCGAGCGACGACGACGTACAATACTTCGAGATCCCGTCCAGAGTAACCGCCTTTTGCGATTAGACGGGTCGTGCCACGATTCATCGTCGCATGAATACCGTCGGCAATCTCCGTCCGGTGATCACTGATGATCATCGCTGCTTTACCGGCATACGTGCCCTCTTGCATCCAATCGATGACGCGGGCACCGACGTAGACGGCAAGTAACGTATACATCGCTTGCTTGTAGTCGAGATACGTCAAGGATGCGACGATGACGAAGAAATCGAAGATCAAGAATGTTCGACCGATCGACCAACCGAAGTAGCGTTTCGTCAAACGCGCGATGATATCGACACCACCAGTCGTACCACCATTGTTGAAGATGATACCAAGACCAACGCCGATGAATACACCGGCAAAGAGCGCAGCAAGCACCATATCGTCACGCAGGTCGATGACGAGTGGTGAATATTTGGCAATCAATCCATACCAGAAGGAAAAACTGAATGTACCGATCAACGTGTAGACGAAGGTCGTCCGACCAAGAATTTTATAACTGACGAAAAAAAGTGGGACATTCAATACTAAGTTCGTGATCGATGGTGATAATCCGAACAGACCTTTTAGAATCAGCGTGATTCCGGTGAAACCGCCTTCTGCTAACTCATTTTGAACGTTAAAATGATAAATACCAAAAGCAAAGATGAACGATCCGACTAAAATCCAGAGGATGTTCTGGATCCGAATCGGGAATTGGAATGGAGGTGCCATTTCCGTATGCTCCTTTCAAATCAAGACTCTTTCTCTAGGGTAACGGCACGGTCGGAAAAAGACTAGCTTTTCCTATGAAAATCATTCGAAAAGTGATCAGTATGGTCATTCCGATTGATATTGCTTAGAATAGAGACGAATAGAAGACATAAAGAGAGTGTGGTTTTATCATGAAAAAAGCAATTGGGATTCTTTGTTATCCATCCGTCGGCGGGAGTGGGGTCGTCGCGACGGAGCTCGGTATGAAACTTGCGGACCGTGGACATGACGTCCACTTCATTACGTCGAGCATGCCGTTTCGCCTGACGGAATATCGACCAAACATCACGGTCCACTTGGTTGAAGTCAACCAGTATTCCGTTTTTAAATATCCACCATACGACATTACGTTAGCATCAAAAGTCGCAGAAATCATTGATTTATTCGATCTTGATGTCATCCATGCCCATTACGCCGTTCCGCACGCGGTCTGTGCAGATCTCGGACGAAACATGGCTAAGAAAAAAGGCGTCGCCGTCGTGACGACGTTACACGGAACGGACATCACGGTCATCGGGCAAGATTTAGAGATGCAACCGGCTATTCGATACGGCATCGAACGATCAGACGCGGTCACGGCCGTCTCCGAGAGTCTAGCACTTGAGACGAATGCGACGCTCAATGCACACTACGACATCGATGTCATTGCGAACTCGATTGACGAGAGTGTCTATTATCCGATGCGGGATGAACGCTTGAAGCGGCATTACGGCATCGAAGCGGACGAAGTCGTCGTCATTCATATCTCGAACTTCCGACCGGTCAAACGAATCGATGATACGCTTGCGGCGTTCGCCATTGCAGCGAAAGACCGGAAGATGCGTCTGTTGCTCGTCGGGGATGGTCCAGAGATGGGACAAACGAGACGTCGCGCAAAGGAACTCGGCATTTACGACAAAGTGATCTTTGCCGGTAAACAGGAACACGTCGCGCAATTGCTCGCCATTAGTGATATTCATGTCCTGTTGTCAGAAAAAGAAGCGTTCGGGCTCGTCGTCCTTGAGGCGATGGCAATTGGGGTCCCGAGTGTCGTCTCGACAGCAGGTGGCTTACCGGAAGTCATACAGGACGGCGTCACCGGATATATCGTTCCGACTTACGACGTTAAGGTCGCTGCGGCGCGCATCGGTGAACTTGCGGATGATCCGTTGTTACGAGAACGGATGGCAGAAGAGGGTATTCGCGATACTCGTCGTCGTTTTGATTCGAATGAGATCGTCCGTCGTTATGAACAAGTCTATGAACGGGTGTGTGCGCGTCATGAACTTGCTTGAAGGGGCGCATCATATCATTCAGACGATCGAACAAGCGGGTGGTGAGGCTTATATCGTTGGTGGTGCCGTTCGCGACATGTTACTCGACCGGACACCAGGAGACTATGATTTAGCGAGTTCGATGTTACCGGAACAGATCATCGACTTATTCCCTGTCGTCATTCCGACTGGGCTCGAGCATGGAACCGTAACGGTCGTTCTCAACCACATACCGTACGAAATCACGACGTTCCGCTCGGAAGCAACCTATAGCGATCGTAGGCGACCGGATGCGGTGACGCTTGGCGTTAGTTTGGAAGAGGATTTGACCCGGCGTGATTTTACGATCAACGCGATGGCACTCAGACCATCCGGACGTGTGGATTTGTTCGGCGGAGCGCGCGACATCGAAGAGCGAATTATCCGGACGGTCGGCGAACCAGCTGAACGTTTTAATGAAGATGCGCTTCGGATGATGCGGGCGTTCCGCTTCATGAGCCAACTGGATTTCTCGCTTGACGAGGCAACTGAACGAGCAATCGTTAAACTCGCTCCGCATCTAGAGGCCGTTGCGATTGAGCGGATCGCAATCGAGTTCGAGAAACTCTTACTTGGTCCTGGAAAACAGCAGGCGTTACAGGCGATGCTCCGGACAGGAATCGAACGCTACCTCCCCGGTATGACTTCAGAAATCGTCAAAGGACTAGCGCAGCAGTCGTTTCAGGGTGTCTCAAAAGATGCCGTCTGGACACTCGTACTCGATGCCGGTCTTGCGAAAGATCAATTGACGCGCTGGAAACGATCGAAACATCAAGTGCAGCTCGCTGTGCGTTTAACACCTCTGTTACACCGACCGTTACAAGACTGGGATCGTTATCAGTTGTCGGACGAGGAACTGATGATCCTTCAGGAAATGACCGGAACGGATTATCCAGAGCGATCAGACTTACCGATTCGCAGTCGTAAAGAGCTCTCTGTCGACGGAAAAGACATGATTGGCCTCGGTCTTCAAAAACAACAGATCAAGGAAGCACTTTTGCATTTGGAATACAGTGTCGTCACGCGTGCTTGCCCAAACGACCGCGTGACATTACTGAAGGAGGTAGAGCGATGGCGCACTCAGTCCGAGAACAAATCTTGATCGCACTTCGTCAGCGGACGTGGTACTCCGGACAGGAATTAGCAGAGACATTAAATATTTCACGTACCGCCATTTGGAAACATATGCAAACCTTAAAGGAAGAAGGATACCAGATCATCTCGAATAAAAAACTAGGCTATCAATTAGTCGATGAAGGCGATTTGCTGACGCCGATTGCCATTGAACAATGGTTAACGACAGCGCGTCTTGGTCGCCACATCCTTCATTTCGAAGAACTGGACACGACGCAGCGGATTGCACATGAGCAAGCGCAACAGCAAGCGCAGGAAGGAACACTCGTCGTATGCGATCACCAGACGAATGGACGCGGACAGCTAGGGAGGACGTGGCATGAAGCGAAAAATGAAGGCATCGCAATGAGTCTACTCGTCCGACCGGATGTACCGATGCACCAAGCAGGTCAATTAACGCTCGTAGCAGGTATTGCACTTGCCCAGTCTCTCCAAACATTCAATGTTCCGGTTACGATTAAATGGCCGAACGATATCTTGATCAACGGTCGTAAGGTGGCAGGCATTTTGACGGAAATGCAGACCGAGGCGGACCGAATCAGTTCAGTCATCATTGGCATCGGGATCAATGTGCATCACGAGCAGTTTCCGGAAGGGATCAAAGATCGTGCTACCTCGCTCGTCCGAGAATCAGGAAGAACTTTCCGACGTGCGGAGGTCGTCGCGACTTTTTTGAATCGATTTGAACGACTATACACACAGTGGCTCGAGCTAGGGTTCGGATCTTTCGTCTCCGAGTGGGAAACACTCGCAGATCGCTTACATGAACGAGTGACGTTACGGACACGTCAGATGACCGCTTCCGGAACATTGCTTGGTATTGACGAGACGGGCACGATTCGGATTGAGACGGAAACGGGGGAGACCCGTTTCCATTCGGCAGAGCTGATTTACTGGGAAAAAGAATGAGGGTTTGAATCAGACGGTTTGCAGAGAGCTTTTCCCGTCATGTATAATAAAGCCACGGATGGTATCCGCTTGCCGGAACCATACCGAATTGACAGGTGCCAGTTTTAGCTGTTTCAACTGCCTTGATCTTAACGGACAGGGACAGAAGGACGATATTCAATTATTCCGCCTTCTTTTCCGCATGCATTTATTTTGGAGAAGAAGGCGTTTTCCTTTTGTCCTCCCTACACACGTAAGGAGAGAACACGATGCACACAATGAGTCCATTACTCAAAAAACAACAAGCTGGAGAGAAGCTCGTCATGTTGACGGCGTATGATTATCCTTCAGCAAAACTATCAGAGGCAGCAGGAGTTGATATGTTGCTCGTCGGCGATTCCCTCGGGAACGTCATCCTCGGCTATGACTCAACGATTGCTGTCACGGTCGACGACATGGTTCATCATGCGCGAGCGGTACGCCGCGGCGCACCACAGACGTTCATGATCGTCGATATGCCGTTCGCAAGCTATCACGGTTCATTTGATCGCACGCTTGAATCAGCAGCGCGTATCTTCCAAGAATCGCAGGCAGATGCCTTGAAACTGGAAGGGGCAGGGGAGATTTTAAAAACGATTCGTCGTTTGACGGACGCTGGGATGCCTTGTGTCGCGCATCTCGGATTAACACCACAATCCGTCGGTGTCCTTGAAGGATTTAAAGTCCAGGGGAAATCACTAGAAGCAGCCGAACAACTGATTGCAGACAGTTTGGAAGCAGAGCGTGCCGGAGCGAAGATGCTCGTCCTCGAATGTGTACCGCATCCGCTCGCGAAACGCATTCAAGAGCTCCTCTCGATTCCGGTCATCGGCATCGGTGCTGGCGCAGACGTCGCCGGTCAAGTACTTGTTTATCATGACATCTTGACGTATGGTGTCGGTCGTTTACCGAAGTTCGTTAAAGCGTACACGGACTGGAATACTTCAGGAACGGAAGCAATCGCTGCTTACGTCAAAGACGTCAAAGCCGGTGCTTTCCCTGAACTAGCACACTCGTTCCAGATGGACGAAGAACTGATTGGTGCGCTTTATGGAGGGACCAAAGAATGAAAATCATCCAGGACGTCCAGACGTTACGCGAACGTTTAGCGGGAGCCGGTTCAATCGGTTTTGTACCGACGATGGGATTCTTGCATGAAGGGCATGCCTCTTTGCTCAAACAAGCACGACAAGAGAACGATGTCGTCGTCTTGAGTATTTTCGTCAACCCGACACAATTCGGACCAAACGAAGATTTGGATCGTTATCCACGAGACGCGGAACGCGATCAGAAGATCGCGGAGGCAGAAGGGGTCGATTATCTGTTCTATCCGACGAACGAGACGATGTATCCGCTGGATATAGCCCGTGTTACGGTCCGCTCCGGTGATGATGTCTTATGCGGCGCATCACGACCAGGACATTTTGATGGTGTGTTGACGGTCGTCAGCAAACTATTGAACGTCGTCCGTCCAACCCGTGCATATTTCGGTTTAAAGGATGCACAACAGCTCGCATTGATTGAAGCGTATGTCGCTGATTATTTTGTTCCGGTTGAGATCGTCCGTTGTCCGATCATTCGCGAAGCGGATGGTCTAGCGAAATCGTCACGCAATGTCTATCTATCGGAAACAGAGCGGACGCAAGCACCGGGCATCCAGCAGGCGTTGCAACAAGCGAAACAAGCACTCGATCAAGGGGTGCCTGTTGAAACGGTTCTCGATCGGACGCGCGAAGCACTTCAATTCGAAGGGACGACGATCGATTACGTCGAAGCCGTCGACTATCCCTCACTAAGACCCGTTACGGAACAAACGACGACGATTCTCTTAGCTGTCGCCGTGCAGTTTGCATCGGCACGCTTGATCGATAATTTACTATATACGAGAGGAGCATGACGATGTTACGCACATTCATGCACGCTAAACTACACAAAGCTCGGGTCACCGAGGCAAACTTACACTATGTTGGTTCGATTACGATCGATGAAGATTTACTCGATGCTGTCGGGATTCTTGAAAATGAAAAAGTCCAAGTGACGAATAATCAGAACGGTGCACGGATTGAAACGTATGCGATTAAAGGTGCTCGTGGTTCAGGTGTCATCTGTTTGAACGGTGCGGCAGCTCGCCATTTCCAAGTCGGAGATGAGGTCATCATCATGGCGTACGCGCAACTATCGACGGAAGAAATCGCGACACATGTTCCAAAAGTGGCTGTTCTAAATGAACAGAACGACATCAAACAAATGTTGTCTCAAGAAATCGCCCACACGATCTTATGAAATTTTAGAGACCCGATCATGTCAGCGGGTCTCTTTTTTTGTTAAGATGAAGAATGAAATGCCATCCGGTCATGGAGAGGGTGGATAAAAGGTGGAGGATCAGTGTTGAAGAAAAAGTACGTCGTAGTCGACCTGGAAACGACAGGTCATTCCATAAAGGCTGGCGATGAGATGATTGAGATCGGCATGGCGGTCATTGAAGATGGACAGTTGACAGAACAATTGTCTGCCTTCGTGCGTCCGACCCAACCGATTCCTCCGTTCATTTCCCAGTTGACGGGCATCACGGATGAGGATGTCAAAGAGGCCGAGACATTCGATGTCATCGCACCGCGTGTCTTATCATTGCTCGATGGTGGTGTCTTCGTCGCACATAATGTGCAGTTCGATTTAAACTTCTTAAACGATGCATTAGAAGAGGAAGGATACTTGCCGTACACAGGTCCTGTCATCGATACGGTCGAACTCGCACGAATCCTACTTCCGACAGCAGAAAGCCACGCGCTGTCGCATCTGTCAGAGTCATTACACCTTGCCCATCAAGAAGCGCACCGGGCAGGGAGTGACGCTTCGGCGACGGCTGAATTGTTGCTTGAGCTACTCAAACGACTACATACGTTGCCGCTTGAGACATTGAAGCACTTAAGACGTTTATCACCACGTCTGTTCAGTGCCATCGAAGAGGAAATCGACCATGCGATTCGTTTAGTCGGCATCGAGGAGGATTCACAGTTTGATCGTTTCCGTAAAATCGCTTTGAAAAAGCGCCAGACGATGGAGCGGTTGGCACATCCACCCGTTCTTGAACCGTTCGGACCATTCGTTGATGAATTAAATGCCGTGACGTTCCCTCGTCTATTCGAAGGATATGAAGAGCGACGTGGACAGCTCGAGATGATGCGTCATGTCTATCAATCGCTCGATCAAGAAACTCCGTTACTCGTCGAAGCGGGAACGGGAACCGGAAAATCGCTCGGTTACTTAGTCCCGGCAGCGCATTACGCGCTCGAACATGAAGTACCGATCGTCGTCAGTACGCACACGATTCAATTACAGGAGCAATTGTTCGCGCGTGATTTACCGCTCTTGCGTCAATTGTTCGATGCGCCGGTCCAGATTGCATTGCTTAAGGGACGAAGTAACTATATTGATTTACGGAAGTTCGAATTTTTCTTGAATGATCAAGAGGATGCCTATAACTTCACGCTCGCAAAAGCGATTCTGCTCGTCTGGTTGACGGAGACGGAAACAGGAGATTTAGAAGAAGTCAGCTTACCAGGCGGTGCAGCGCAAGGCAATATCGGCATCAAACAGTTGATCCAGTCTGATAGCCAATCGCAGCTCGGACGATTTGACCCGTGGTACAGCCGGGATTTCTTCCAACATGCGATTCGTCAAGCAAAGGATGCGACGATCATCGTCACGAACCATGCCTTGTTGTTTAGTGACCTGCAGTTCGAAGCAGGGGTCTTACCGAAAGGAAGTCCGTTGATTCTGGACGAGGCACACCAAATCGAAGAAGTCGCGAGCCATCATTTTGGTCTCGTCTTTGATGGACATACGTTTGATCGTCTGTTCCGACAACTCGGGTATTCGTCCGATAAAAAATTATTACACCGCTTGCTCGATCTGTCGGAAGAATGGGACATCGCCGAGATGGTCGAAGCCCATAGTGAGACAGTCGATGAGGCACTGACGACGTTACTCGAAGAAGCAGACGGTCTATTGATGATCATTCAAGCGTACGGGCTTGAACTGGTTTCCCGCAAAGCACGACGGGAAGGAATGGTCAGCATTCGCTTCAAGCGACTCGACCGTTCGATGCGTGCCGTCCAGGAAAGTGCCAAGCGGGTTGAATTGGTGTTGCGGCGTTTGCGTCAAGCAATCCGGGCGATTCATAAACTGTTCCATGAACACCGGGAGCAGATGAGTTATCGCGAACGTTCACTCGTCGCGGATTTAAAAGCGATCACGTCACAAATCGAAGAAGCGGAGCTCGCCATCTTCGAGACGATGCTTGCCCCGCACGATGAGACGGTATCTTGGATCGAGACGTCTGTTAAGAACCGGAAACTAACACGGGTCTACACACAACCAATCGACATTTCAGAGCGACTGCGACGGGACGTCTTTTCGAAACGGACGTGTATCCTGACGTCTGCGACGCTGACTGTCTCGAACAAGTTCCAGTTCATTGAGAACCGTTTAGGGCTCGATGCGTTTGAGACACGTCGTTTCGTCGTTCCGTCGCCGTTCGGATATGCCGATAACGTGCGATTGATGATTCCGACGGATCTCCCGCTCCTACAGGATGTACCATTGCCGGAATTCGCAGAGACGATTGCGGAAGCCATCTTACAAATCGCAGAGGTGACGGAAGGACGGATGCTCGTCTTGTTTACCTCAAATGACTTGCTACGACTGACGCATGAAGCGACGAAGCCGTTACTACCTGACCGGTTTACGTTACTCTCGCAAGGGGTCACGCAAGGTTCACGGCAACGACTGATGAAACAGTTCAAGCAACTCGACGCCTGTATCTTGTTCGGAACGGCTAGCTTTTGGGAAGGGGTCGATATTCCGGGAGATGATCTCAGTTGTCTCGTCATCGTCCGGCTACCGTTCGCGCCACCGGACCAACCGATCGTCCAGGCACGCTCGGAAAGAATCGAAAAACTCGGGAAATCATCATTTTTCGAATACAGCTTACCGCAAGCGATCATTCGCTTTAAACAAGGCTTTGGACGCTTGATCCGGACGACGAACGACCGAGGTGTCGTCTTCGTACTTGATCGCCGGATTGAGACGACGCGTTATGGAAAACGGTTCGTCACGAGTCTGCCGAAAGTACCTGT
Source organism: Exiguobacterium sp. UBA5002 (assembly GCF_002396765.1). Classification (NCBI taxonomy): domain Bacteria; kingdom Bacillati; phylum Bacillota; class Bacilli; order Caryophanales; genus Exiguobacterium; species Exiguobacterium sp. UBA5002. The sequence goes on along the minus strand of NZ_DGYQ01000020.1, from coordinate 100,267 downwards.
TTTATCAAAACCGCTTGATGAACTGACGGCAGAACTAGAATTGTTCTTGAATGATGGCGATTAAGTCTATTCAGATAAACCCTATCGCATTATAATAGATAGAGAAAAATGAGGGAGGACATACAGATGGATTCAAAAATTGAAACACTTGCGACTGTCAAAGTGAACCGCCATGACGATACGTATAAAATCGTCGACTTGTTGAATCGGACACTGAAAACGGAAGATTTAATGTTCGGTCTTGCTCTCGATGAAAAAGACAAGGAGCAGATGGTCTTTACCATCTACCGCACATGAAGTGGAAAATCACGCTTGGTCTGCTAAGTGCACTCATCCTTTTGACTGTACTTGGCACCGCCGTTTATCAGGTGACGATCGCTGAGGCAAAAGACCGGGAACAGAGCGTCGCCGAACAAGCAGAGGCGCGTCTGAAAAAAGAACTCAAACCAACGGACGTCCGGTTCGAATCAGTCTTTAACGGGAAACGTCAATATGTCGTTTTTACGATGAAGCAGAACGAACAGGCGGTACGGGCGTTCGTTCCGAAAAAAGGAACGATTGAGACACGACCAGTTGCTGATGGTATTGCCATCAAGACGGTCATCGCGGATCATCCGGAACTAGGAGACATCGTGTCTGCTAAGTACGGCTTTGAGGATCGTGCCGTCATCGAGATCGTTTCAAAGACGACGACAGGCTATGATTATTCGTATTACACGTATCAAGAAGGTTCTTTCATCAAACGATTACGAATCAAGTAAAGGGAGTGGGCGACATGTTATCGAAACGCGTACGACAATTGACACCATCTACGACGCTAGCCATCACAGCGAAAGCCAAGGCACTACGTGAAGAAGGTCAAGACATCATCGGTTTAGGTGCGGGAGAGCCCGACTTCAATACACCGGAATTCATCATCCAAGCAGCATTCGAGGCAGCAGAAGCGGGCGATACGAAGTATACGCCGTCTGGCGGAACGGTTGCCTTGAAAGATGCAATCATTGAAAAGACACGCCGTGACTTATGGATGCCATACGAACGCTCAGAAGTCATGGTCGCTTCAGGAGCAAAGCATGCACTATCAACATTGTTCCAAGCGATTCTCGATCCAGGCGATGAAGTCATCGTCCCAGCACCATACTGGGTCAGTTATCCAGAGCAAATTAAACTCAGTGACGGCGTACCGGTCATTTTAGAAACGGACGAATCGTCTCGCTTCAAAGTGACACGGGAATTGCTCGAGCAACACATTACCCCAAAAACGAAAGCACTCGTTTTGAACTCACCATCGAATCCGACAGGAATGGTCTATTCGAAAGAAGAGCTCGAGATGGTAGCAGATGTTGCGATCAAGCACGATCTACTCGTCATCAGTGACGAGATTTATGAAAAGTTGCTCTATAACGGTGCGACACATATTTCGATCGCGTCCTTGCCAGAGATGCGCGAACGGACGGTCATCATCAATGGTGTCTCGAAGTCCCATGCGATGACAGGCTGGCGGATCGGGTATGCAATTGGACCGAAGGAGATCATCTCTGCGATGACGAACTTAGCGAGCCATTCGACGTCGAACCCGACATCGATTGCGCAAGCAGCATCGGTTGCTGCGTATGCTGAAGGTGATGCACCGGTCGAAGCGATGCGTGTCATCTTTGAAGAACGACTTGAAAAAATCTATGCACGACTCATCGAGATCGAAGGATTAACGTGTCTGAAGCCAGAAGGGGCATTCTACTTGTTCCCACATGCAAAGCAAGCTGCCGAGATGTGTGGATTCGATAATGTCGATGACTGGTGTACAGCTGTTTTATCTGAAGCGAAGGTCGCCTTGATTCCAGGTTCAGGATTTGGTGCACCGGACTATGTCCGCCTATCTTACGCGACGGATCCGGCACGTGTCCTAGAGGCACTCGACCGGATTGAAGGATTCATCACGGCACATACAGCCGTTTAATAGAGAGAGGATGTTGACTGTTGAAAGCAATGATTCGGGATGTAAACAAATATGTAGGAGAAGAAGTGACGATCGGGTGTTGGTTAGCAAACAAACGCTCAAGCGGTAAAATCGCATTTCTCCAACTTCGGGATGGCTCTGGATTCATGCAAGGTGTCGTCGTCAAAGAAACGGTCGGCGAAGACTTATTCAAACAAGCAAAAGGCTTAACGCAGGAATCATCACTATGGGTGACCGGTGTCATCAAATCAGATGGCGGTCGGACAGCAATCGGTCATGAAATGGAAATTTCAAAAATCGAAGTCATCCATGAAGCGATCGATTATCCGATCACACCGAAAGCACACGGAACGGACTTCTTGATGGATAACCGTCACCTCTGGTTGCGTTCAAAGCGCCAGCATGCGGTCATGGTCGTTCGGAACGAATTGATTCGTGCGACGTACGAATTCTTTAACCAAGAAGGATTCATCAAAGTGGATCCGCCAATCTTGACAGGTAGCGCACCAGAAGGAACAACAGAATTGTTCCACACGAAATATTTCGATGAAGATGCGTACCTTTCACAATCTGGTCAGCTTTACATGGAAGCGGCAGCAATGGCACTTGGAAAGGTCTTCTCGTTCGGTCCAACGTTCCGTGCTGAAAAATCAAAAACACGTCGTCACTTGATCGAATTCTGGATGATGGAGCCTGAGATGGCATTCCACGATCACGAGATGAACCTCGAAGTCCAAGAAAACTATGTTTCACACCTTGTGCAATCAGCACTGAAAAACTGTCGTGCGGAACTTGAGTTGCTTGGACGTGACTTGACGGTCCTTGAAAACATTAAAGCACCGTTCCCGCGCGTCAAGTACACAGAAGCAATCGATATGCTCAAGGAGCAAGGATTCGACGATATCGAATTCGGTGATGACTTTGGTGCACCACACGAGACAGCAATCGCAAACAGCTTCGCACGTCCTGTCTTCATCACGCACTGGCCAAAAGCAATCAAACCGTTCTACATGAAAGAAGATCCGGAAAACCCAGACTTCGTCTTGTGTGATGATTTGATTGCCCCTGAAGGATACGGGGAAATCGTCGGTGGTTCACAACGTGAAGAAGATCATGAAAAACTCCTCGCTGAGATGAAGAAACATGGTCTTGACGAGACAGGTGCTTATAAATGGTATCTCGAAACACGCCAATACGGTTCTGTTCCACACAGTGGCTTCGGTCTTGGTTTAGAGCGGACAGTCGCTTGGATCACAGGTGTCGAGCACGTTCGGGAAACAATTCCGTTCCCACGTTTGCTAAACCGCCTCTATCCATAAGCAGTAAGGAAAAACATCGACCCATCGTCTCGACGGGTCGATTTCTTGTTTAGACTAGAGAATCGAGGAAATACGATGAATCATAATTTAGTGCAATTATTCGAGGAAGGGACGGTCGTCTTACCGAAACGATTGTTCACCGAAGCAAAACGGTTAGGCATCAGTTTTGTCGAGTTCACGTTAATTGGTCAATTGTTTGCTTGCCGGGCAGAGGGCATGGAGATGCCGTCACCGGAAGAGTTAAGTAATCGACTTGGACTATCCGAGACGGAAACGATCGAGACGACACTCGGTTTATTACAAAAAGGATTACTGGCAATGGAGAACGTCAACGGGTCTGAACGTTATTCGCTTGTTCCGCTTTACGAAAAGCTGATGGCACCACCGGAACAGGAAGCACCGAACTTTGATACGATCAATCCGTCCGTCTTCCAACAATTCGAGCGTGAACTCGGGATGATGTCACCGTTTCAGATGGAGCAGATCATTCAGTGGTTGACGATCGAGAACATTTCGGAAGAGCTAGTACTTGCCGCACTTCGAGAAGCGGTCTATCATAATGTCCGCAAAATGACCTATATCAATCAAATTTTACGGACGTGGGAACGTGAAGGGATCAAGACGCTTGAGGATCTCGCAGGGCGGGGAGGTTAAGGAAATGTTACGAAAGGCAGAAATCGATCGGATTGAAGCAACGTTAGAAGAGATGTTTCCAGATGCATTTTGTGAGTTGATTCATCGCAACCCGTTTGAACTGGTCGTAGCGGTCGCACTCAGTGCACAAGCGACCGACGTACTTGTCAATCAAGTGACGCCTGGGTTGTTCGCAGCGTATCCGGATCCTGCGTCGCTTGCTGCGGCACCCGTCGAGGAAATCGAGGACAAAATCAAACGACTTGGATTGTACCGGAATAAAGCCAAAAACATCAAGGCGCTTGCGGCACAACTCCTTGCGCAACACGACGGAGAAGTCCCGACGGAACGCGCCGGGCTCGAAGCCTTACCTGGCGTAGGACGCAAGACGGCGAATGTCGTCTTATCTGTCGCCTTTGATGTACCGGCCTTTGCGGTCGATACACATGTCGAACGTGTCTCGAAACGCCTCGGGATCTGTCGCTGGAAGGATAATGTCACGCAGGTCGAAGCAACACTGATGCGTCGTTTCAAACGGGAGCGTTGGTCAAAGCTCCATCATCAATTCATCTTCTTTGGACGGTATCACTGCAAGGCGCAACGTCCGAACTGTGAAGCGTGCCCGTTACTCGACATGTGTCGAGAGGGGAAAAAGCGGACAAAAGGAATAGCTACACCCTAAAAGGGATAGACTCAAAAAAGAATGACTCGTCACACGCAACTCCTACAGGAAAAGCGCATTTTGCGCTGTTAGAGACAAACAAGACCTGAGGAAAGAGCGTGAAAAGACGAGTCATTCTTTTCTATTAGATAAGGGTGACAGATCATTCTGCCACCCTTATCTTTGTAGAGACTAATTTTTGAGTCATTACCCATTCCAAGGAGTATCGGACCATTCACGACGCTTTTTCGTGATCGGTACTTTTTTGAATCCCCAGTTTCGGAAATCTTGGTCCGGACTATCGCGTCGAATGTAAATCTTATCTTTGATGGCTTTAAAAATACGGTTTTCGTCCCCATAATGGACAAACCGTGGTTTTACCTCGATGACACCACGACGGACGCGAGATAAAGGTAAGCAGACCAAGTCGGCAATCTCAAGACCAGATTGGTAGAGGCCGCTGTCTTTTTCAGCAAAGATGAAGCCTTTGATTTTTTGACGGCTTTTTTCGACGTCGAGATGGACCGTTCCCGAATTGAAGATATCGAAGAACGCTTTTTGAATGAGCAAGTTTTGATAATCATCACGGCTTTCAAGAACGACACGCGCACTCGTTGCTTCTGTCTCATCGAGGAAGGAATAAAACGACTTCATCAGATGGGCGAAGGCAACGACATACGGATCCTTCGGTGTCGAGAAGAAGTCTTGTAGCTTCTGTTTATCGACTTCGACGCTGACGATCGTACAATCGATATCAACTAAAAATTCCGGCAAGGCGATCCAGAAATGACGTAACATATCGATCGTGATGCCATCTTCTTTACCATAAGGATGCTCAGCTTTTAAAATTTCCTTCAGATGAAGGGGAATATGCGGATCTTCAAAAACTTTTGCCTTAAAATCCATCAAACGTTGACGAAGCGGACTTGGTTCACCGGTCTCGTCTGAATCGATGGCATATTTATATTCCATCAAGACACCCGTTAAATTGAATTGTGTATTACCCTTCGGTGTCCCAGTTTCGTCGACGAACATGATGTATTTCTTCGGGGCAGGGGTCGAATTCTTAGGAAATCCTTTGACGTCAACGCCTTTGACGTTCGATTGTACCCGTTTGTTCAAATGAATCTCCTCCAATTGCACAATAATTACACAGTCTTTTCGAAAGAAATGCTCTTGATGCCACTTTACACGCTAGGCGGCTGAAAAGCCATAGCCTGATAAGTGAAACCGTAGAAACATTCTCTCGTATGATTAGGTGTTCGACTTAAGGAAGATAATTCCTGTTTTTAAATTGTTATTCTTCACCATTCATTAAGCGATCGATATAACGAACGGATTTAATCGTTTCATTGAAGCGTTTCAGACTCGTTTTCGGCTGAAATGCTTGGACGGAAATTTGCTTCAGTTGATCAACGGCGCTTTCGACCATGCTAGGTCGTAAGTAAGGACTATCTTGGGCATTCGTTTGCCACTGTGCAATCAGTTGATCCGCTCGTTCAACGAACGGTACGACGTCTCGATTGAAGTCATATTCGGTTCCGGAACGTCCTTCTTGATAAATACGTTCAATCTCTTGTAATAACGGTTCAATTGTCATTTGTTTTTAACTACTCCTCTCGGCCGATACGGTACAATCACATATCATGGTACAATAAACGCGATAGGAGGGGAATCGTTTTGAATTACCCGAATGGGAAAAAATTTCAAAAGCCACTCGAGTCGCATGGAACCCGAATCAAGAAGGCGCGATCAACCGATTCCACCTTTTCGAATCGAGGGATGACGCTCGAAAAATTATTGAATGAAAGTAATACGTTTTACCTGACTCATAATCGGGCAATCATTCACAAGAAACCCACTCCGTTACAAATCGTCCAAGTTGATTATCCGAAACGGTCGGCAGCGGTCGTCAAGGAAGCCTATTTCAAGCAACCGTCGACGACGGACTATAACGGTGTTTATCGCGGAAAATATATTGATTTCGAAGCGAAGGAGACGACGAATAAAACGTCCTTCCCGATAAAAAATTTTCACCCCCATCAAATCGCACACATGCGTCAATGTGTCGAACATGGAGGAATTTGTTTTGTCATCATTCGTTTCAGTCTGTATAATGTGCAATATGTGCTTTCAGTCGAGCACGTGTTCCCCTGGTGGGATCAGCTAGAAAGCGGACGAAAATCAATTCCGCTGACGGTCATTGAACGAGACGGTATCAAAGTCGAGACTGGCGCGTACCCTGCCATCGATTATTTAAAGGCAGTGGACGAACTATATTTCAATTCAGACACTTTTTGATTGAAGGAGAAGGATAGCATATGGAAAGAAGTCGTGTCGCACGTCGTGAAGAGACGAAGTCATCTGAGAAAAAGATGAAACGGACGAAACGTCCCCAAAAGAAAAAGTCAGGTGGAGGTTCCGGTGGGAAAGGTCCACTTTGGAAAAAGTTATTGCTGATCGCTACCGGATTATTCATCGTCATGATGTTAGTCGGAGGTGGATTTGCCGCTTACGCGATTGCTACGGCACCTGAGCTCGATGAGACAGAACTTCGAGATGCTTTGCCACTGAAAATCTATGCGAGCAATAAGGAAGAGATTACGAAAGGCGGAACGAGTCGAGAATACGTGTCAATCGATGAAGTACCGGAAGTCGTTAAAGACGCATTCATCTCGATCGAGGACCGTCGTTTCTATCAGCACAACGGAATCGATTTCCGTCGTCTGGGCGGAGCCATCATCGCGAACGTGACGGATGGTTTCGGATCGGAAGGAGCGTCGACGATCACACAACAGGTCGTCAAACAATCATTCCTTAGCTTCGATAAAACGGTCACGCGGAAAGTCCAAGAACAATGGCTCGCAATCCGATTAGAGCAGGACTATACAAAAGATCAAATTTTAGAGATGTACTTGAACAAAAACTACTATGGTCAAAACTCGTTTGGGATTCAGACGGCTTCAAAAGCTTACTTCAACAAATCAGTTGATAAGTTGAATTATGCGGAAGCCGCGATGCTCGCAGGACTGCCGCAACGTCCGACCGCATACGATCCAATTAAAGGAGATCCAAAACTGACGAAATGGCGCCAGACACAAGTTCTCGATGCGATGTTGACGACAGGCGTCATCTCACAAGCGCAACGAGACAAGGCAGTCAAACAACCGATCTCAAAATTAATCAATCCGGCGCCAAAGTCGACGAAGGATGAATCGTACGACAGCGTCATCTTCGATATGGTATCAAAAGAGTTAGAAGATGATTTTGGTTTAGAAGGAAAAGACATCTACGGTCAAGGGTTGAAGATCTATACTTCGATCGATAAACCGATGCACGACTATATGAATGAAGCGATCAAGAAAGACCAAATCGTTCAGTTACCGGAATATGCGGAAACAGCTGCGACAGCGGTCAACACGCAAACTGGAGAAATCCTTGCGGTCGTTGATGGTAAAAATCCAGGTAAAGGCACAGCGCGACGAAACTTTGCGAATGAACCGCATCAACCGGGATCGTCCGCAAAACCATTCTTCGCTTACGGACCAGCGATCGAAAATGATAAGTGGTCGACTGCGAAACAATTGACGGATAAACCGACAGAAGTCAACGGAAAAGAGATTGGTAACTATTACGATGGATACCGTGGCACGAATACGATCCGCCACTGGTTAAAAATTTCGGCAAACACACCGGCCATCCAAACGTATCAAGAAATCGGCGGTGATTCAGTTGAGGCGTTCGCTGAAAAATCTGGCTTAAAGATGAAAGACGATGAGTCGATTTCGCCTGCGTATGCGATTGGTGGGATGAAACACGGTTTCAATACGACACAGATGGCAGGAGCGTATGCCACACTTGGTAATGGTGGCGATTATATCAAGCCACACGTCATCAAATCGATTGAGTATAGTGATGGATCGAAAATCAAATCACCAATCAAATCGAAAAAGGCAATGGAAGACTATACAGCGTATATGTTGACGGACATGTTGCGTGACGTCTTAAAACCAGGTGGTACGTTCCCGAGTGCTGGATTGTCATTTGATGCAGCCGGTAAGACAGGAACGACGAATGCCTATAAAGATGTCTGGTTCGCAGGATATACATCGGATGTCTCAATCAGTGTCTGGACTGGGACGACGAAATCCGGAAACAACAATGGAGCCGGACTTAGCGGTCCGTACAACAGTACGATGGCACAGCAAATCTGGAAAGACTTCATCACGAAGACACGTGATCGTACGCCAGCACCATTTGAACAACCTAGTTCTGTCCTCAGTATCGGAAACGAATTGTACGTGAAAGGGACGAAGGAACCTGTCGTTGAAAAAAAGACGGTACCCGCTCCGACTGGATTACAAGCATCTTACGATGAAGACACAAAGAGCGGTGAACTGACTTGGAACTATAACGATGCTGCGCTTCGTGCCAATGGGTATGACGATGTATCGTTTGAAGTGACGATGACAGATGCTGACGGTGAATCATCAACGATAGGTACGAGCACGACGAATCGAATTGCCATCAATGGTTTGAAACCAGGACGGTCAACGTTCCAAGTCGTAGCGAAAGCGTCTGGAGAGGAATCAGGTCCGGTCTCGACGACGGTAACGGTTACCGATCCTGAAGCAGAAGAACCGACGACGGATGAACCATCGACGGATGAACCAACGACGGATGAACCGGCGACGGACGAACCATCGACAGATGAACCGACAACGGATGAACCGGCAACGGACGAGCCGACGACGGATGAACCAACGACGGACGAACCAGCGACGGATGAACCAACAACGGACGAACCGACAACGGATGAACCGGCAACGGACGAGCCAACGACGGACGAACCAGCAACAGATGCACCGAATTCGAATGATGGAGCAAACGCGCAAAATAATTCGAATGGTTCGACGGAACGAAACAACAATCCGAATAACAGTGGAGATGACTCTGAAGATTAATAAAGGAGCGTCACTTGTAAAGTAGACAAGACCAAAGACGAGTAGTTCGTTCTTTGGTCTTGCCTCTTTTTTTGTATAATGAGAAGTGGAAGGAAGTGAAGGCATGCAAGCGAAACAAACGCTCGTTGCATTTCTCGAAGAATTGAAACAGGACCGCTCGTTCATGGAGCGGATTACGTATATGAAAACGATGGAAGCGACAGCTGGGCGCTATGTCGATTTTCCAGAACGACTCCCGGAGCGTTTACGACAAGCCCTTCGCACACGTGGGATCACGCAATTGTACCGTCACCAAGGGTTAGCGTTTGAACGTGTACAAGCGGGAGAATCGACGGTCATCGTCACACCGACTGCCTCCGGAAAGACCTATTGTTTTAACTTACCGGTCTTATCGCACCTGCTCGAGCATCCGAATGCGCGGGCATTGTATCTCTATCCGACAAAGGCCCTCGCACAGGATCAAAATAGTGAATTACTTGAACTGATCGATCAATTAGAGGCACCGATCCGATGTTTTACCTATGACGGAGATACGTCACCGACGATTCGAACAAAAGTACGAAAAGCTGGTAATATCGTCATCACGAATCCGGATATGCTACATTCAGGCATCCTACCACACCATACGAAATGGATCGAACTGTTCGAGAACTTAAAGTATATCGTCATCGATGAGCTTCACACATATCGTGGTGTGTTTGGTAGTCATGTCGCCAATGTCATTCGTCGCCTGCGACGGATTTGTCGGTATTATGGTAGTGATCCCGTCTTCATCATGACGAGTGCGACGATTGCTAATCCGCAGGAACTAGCCGAACGCCTGACGGAAAAAACAGTCGGTTTGATTGATGACAACGGTGCGCCGACTGGTAGAAAACATTTTCTCGTCTATCAACCACCGATCGTCAACGCACAACTCGGCATTCGACGTTCAGCGACGCTTGAGACGAAACAACTGGCGATGCGCTTCATCAAGAAAAAGTTCCAAACGATTGTCTTTGCACGGTCACGCGTTCGCGTTGAAGTCTTACTGACGTATCTACGAAGCATCTATCCGCATGAGCTCGGTCCGCGATCGATCGAAGGGTACCGGGGCGGTTATTTACCGAGTGAGCGTCGCGATATCGAACGACGGTTACGTCAAGGAGAGATCACCGGTATCGTCTCGACGAACGCTCTCGAACTTGGTGTCGACATCGGTCAACTGCAAGTCTGTATCATGAATGGTTATCCGGGAACGATTGCTTCGCTTTGGCAACAAGCAGGACGCGCGGGACGTCGACAAGATGATGCGTTAATCATTCTTGTCGCTTCTTCCGGTATGCTCGATCAATATGTCGCAGAACGACCAGAGTTGTTCTTGAATCAATCCCCGGAAGCAGCCCGACTTGATCCAGATAATCTGATCATTGCCGTCGATCACGTCAAATGTGCAGCGTTTGAACTGCCTTTTACGAAAGGAGAATCATTTGGAACGCTCGAGACGGAAGATATCCTCGAATACTTAGTCGAAGAGCGTGTCCTGCACGAACGTAGCGATCGATTTTATTGGATGAACGATGCGTTTCCAGCTCATGGAATATCGCTTCGGTCGAGTGATCAAGAGAACGTCATCATCGTCGATCAGACCGAGGTACCGAATCGAGTCATCGGTGAAATGGACACCTTTAGTGCGATGACGTTGTTACATGACGAGGCCATTTATCTTCACGGAGCTGATCAATACCAAGTTGAGCATTTGGATTTTGAAGAGAAAAAAGCGTTCGTCCGTGCCGTGGACGTCGATTATTATACGGATGCTAATTTTTCAGTCGATCTTTCCGTGCTCGAAGAAGATGAACAGTATGCAGAGGGAGAATATAGTGTTGCGCGCGGTGATGTCAGCGTCCGGGGGATGGCGACGATGTTTAAGAAGATTAAGTTCGGTACGCATGAGAACATCGGGTCAGGTCCAATTCACTTACCGGAACGAGAAATTCATACGACAGGTGTCTGGTTCACGTTACCCGATCACGCACGCTCTTCGACAGAGCTCGAACAAGTATTAGAAGGGATTGCGAATAGTCTCAGACGTGTCGCGCCGCTTTATTTGATGTGTGATGCCAGTGATGTCTTCGTCGTGCCACAAGTCAAGGCGACACACACGCAACAGCCGACTGTTTATCTATATGATCGTTATCCTGGAGGTGTCGGTCTCGCGGAGTCGATTTATAAGCAACGCGGTGTCATGTTGCGTGCCGCCCGTGATTCGATCGTCACATGCCCGTGTCAGGACGGTTGTCCTGCTTGTATCGGTATGGTTGGCGTAGCAGACGAAAAAGAACGAACGATTCAGTTGTTAGCAGAAATGGAGAAGGAACTATCATGAAAAATCGTCTTAGACGTATGCTGAAATCTACATCAGACGCCGCACCGGAGGATCAAGTGTCTTCCGCTCCTGAAGTGGAGACGCTGAAAACACCAATCGGGTGGACTGACGAACAGCAAGCCTGGATTGATCGTGGGGCCGATATCTTGACGTTCGAAGAAGAGTGGATTGTCAGGATCGACAAGCGATATGCATTAACAGATCGACATGGAGACCGAAGCTTTGCTGAAGTGTATGAGTCCTTACAATTGCCGCATCCGCCGCTTGCGTTAGATGTCCCGCTCGAGCAAGTCATTTTCTTTGATACAGAGACGACAGGATTACGAGGAACCGGAACGACGATCTTTTTACTCGGGTTCGCGCGCTTTGAGCAGGGCGGATTGCTGATGCGACAATATTTCTTACCGCATCCGCACTTTGAAGCTGCCTTTTACCATCACTTCCTGCACGATATCGGAGATGATGTCCGCTTTGTGACCTATAACGGGAAAAGTTTTGATTGGCCGCAAATCAAGACACGTCATGTCTTCGTTCGGGAACGTGTTCCGCGTTTGCCGAAAGTCGGTCATCTCGATTTACTTCATGTCGCGCGACGAATCTTTAAAGGAATGTATGATTCCTATCGATTGACAGCGATGGAAGAGCGAATCGGATTTGAACGGGAAGGGGATTTACCTGGATTTTTGGCACCGATGCATTACTTTCAGTACGTCGAACACCAGCATCCGGATATCATGACAGGGGTCTTGCAACATCATCTGGATGATTGTCTGACGCTTGTCGGACTCTATGATGCGTGCAACCGACTCGTCACACATCGAGCAGAGGCGCCTTCCCCGATTCAAGAAAACATCGCGATTTGGCTGGCAGATCTCGGAATTCATGAAGGATCACACGCTCATTTTCAACAAGTCAAAGAACTATCAGCAGATGGATGGTTGCGCCAAGGATATTTGCATAAAAAAATGAAGAACCATGAACAAGCTCGAGAGTGTTTCTTGAAGAGCGACAGTTATTTAGGGTATGTTGAGCTTGCGAAGTGGGCAGAGCACATTGCAAAAGATCCAGTGCTTGCTTATGATTATACGGAACGAGCACGACAACACGTCGAGCGACATCATTGGTTGATTACTAAAAAAGAACGAATCTTAGCAGAGCTGGATCATCGAGGACGTCGGTTGAAAAGGAAGTGTGACGTGTGAAAGTTGTCGCCATCACAGGATACAAACCCAATGAACTAGGTATCTTTGATCAAAAACACCCTGGTATCCGGGTATTAAAGGCAGCATATCGTGAGCGAATGATTCGCTTAATTGAGGATCGAGGCACAGAGTGGTTTATCACGAATGCCTCACCGGGTTGCGAAATCTGGGCATGCGAGGTCGTGCTTGAATTAAAGGAAGAGTATCCCCATATTCGTCTCGGTATTCTTTTGCCTTTCTTGGAACAGGAAGCACGCTGGAAAGAGCCAGTTCAAGCGCAGTACCTTTCCATTCTTGAACAAGCTGACTTCGTCGAAGCAATCAGCCAGAAACCGTATACGGATCCATCGCAGTTACGTAATAAAACCGAGTTTATGATTCAAAAAAGCCAAGGATTATTGTCGGTTTTTGATGAAGAACATGGAGGATCAGCGAAATTTTTAGTAGAGCGTGCTAGAATAGAAATGGAACAATCCGATTATCAGTTGTTTTTAATTACACAAGATGATTTATCTTGGCTCGAACAAGAATTACAATACAATGATCAGTGGGAGTGAAGAGGATGTATAAGCCATTGTTGACAGCGGACGATATTTACAAAAAGGAATTCAAAACCGGCCTCCGTGGCTATGTCATCGAAGATGTCGATGGATATTTGGATCAAATCATTAAAGATTATGAAGGATTCGAACGTGAGATCGAACGTCTGAAGAAAGAGAACGAGGCGTTAAAACAAGCACCAGCTCAACCGGTAAAACGTGAAGAGCGCCGCGTCGAGCAAGCGGAGCCACAAGTATCAAGTTCATCGAACTATGACATGTTACGTCGTATTTCAAATCTAGAGAAGGCCGTTTTCGGACGTCCGCACCAAGATTGACGCATCAAAAAAGACATTTCTGTCAGATCAGAAGTGTCTTTTTTATTTCCTTCTTTTTGAAAGAATCGTCATCTGAATGAAAACGGTGTTAAGATAACTAATAATACATACTACAAAGGATGATGAACCATGTTACAAGTCATGACTGCTTTTGTTCCTCAACCACCGCGCCGTCGTTTTTTTGCAAGCAAACAAGTGAGTACGACGACGAGTGAAACGGATGCACTCTGTAATGAAATCCGTCATGTTTGCCGTTTTGATTGGATGTTGTTTGATCGGATTCGTCTTTCTGACACGATAGTCATTCCTTTTGCGCTGATCGGACCAAAAGGATTGTTCCTCGTGTTACAAAACGATGCGGTCGTAGAATGGATGACGGAGGAATCTTGCCATGTCATGGATGCTGAGCATGGAAGAAAAGTGTTTGCACCTCATCCCATCCATCAGTCGAAACAAATCGTTCAAGCGGTTCGAAAAACGCTAAAAAAAAAAGGGATCATCATTCCGATTCATGGCATTACACTTTTTCCGAATGCACCACAGATGCGGACGGAACGAATTAAATTCCCGACGGGGCACAGCTTTAAAGATGTGCGGGCGTTCATCATCTCAAAGAAATCCTCCCCTGTTCAAGAGCAAGAACGAAAAAAAGTTGCGTTTTATCTCGCGCAACAACAGGAATGAACAAAGGCAGTGAAGCGCCCGCTTCACTGCCTTTTCGTTTGAATTCATCGTCTTGGTCGAGACGCAAGAATGTCTTCAGCTTGATCCAAGTCTTCTTTCAAGACATACACCGCTACGCGATCATCCAAGTCTTTACTAAAACGTCGGAATAAAAACGAAGTTTTGATGCCGCGTTCGACTCGAATCTCTAAGTCAGCTGCTTCAAGTCGCGCAGCGTCCTTTAATAAATCTTCTCCTTTTTCACCAAATGCTTCCCCGATCAGTGACCATCGAAGGTTTTCCTTCGTTCGTCTGCTGACGATGACGAGAAATGCAATGACTAAAAAAATGATTAAAACCGTTCGAACTAGCTGTATATCCATCTTTGCCTTCACCTCACCTACTATCATACCGAGTTAACGCGCATAAAGTAAACGTTCAACATAGCGGGCGAACGATTTACTTTTCAAACCTTGTTGGCGATACGCGATATAACCGTCAGGGCGTATTAAATATAATCCGGATTGCTTGATGCCAAAGCGTCGTGCCAGTTCACCGCCTTGATCGACGACACCATCCTCTTTAAGGGATTGATGGATCGGTACTGTCTCAAATAGATCGGGATAGGTATAGGCGAGTTCCTTGAATGGCTCAAGAAGATCATCGGTTGCATTTTTTGGTAAGAACAGTAGTAATAAGAAATTCCGATCGGCACGACGTAACAATAGTTCGTTCTTTTTCGTCCGCGGGTGAACGACTTCACTGTAAGGCATCGGTTCGCCTGGTTTTGGTGTCAATGGACTAAAGTGTCCTTGTGTGACGAAGGTCGAACTCGCTGGGTAGTGGCTGTTAAGCTGTGCAATTCGGTTCGTCACGAAATGATGTAAGGGTGCGATCTTGAGACTATTTCGAATGACTTTTTCCTGCAAGGGCAATAAAAAAGGAATATTGATTTGCAAGAGTTCCGTTGCAAGATTGGTTGATCGTAAAATCCCTTGTGCCGCTTCTCGACGTTCGACGCTGTAAGAATCAAGTAATGGAAAACTCGCCTTGAACTGATGGACACACCATAGTTTCCAAGCGAGGTTCATCGCATCAGCAATTCCGGTATTCATTCCTTGACCACCGACGGGTGAATTGATGTGTGCTGCATCCCCAATCAAATAAATCCGGTGGTGACCGAATTTCTCGATAATCCGATTATGGACGCGAAACATGGAATACCAATGGACTTTTTTGAGCTCAAACGGTACTTTGGCTCGATTTTGTAAAAAGTCATCAATCGCTTTTTGGTCGGTCGGAACAGGTCCGCTCGTTAGATTGCCGGTAATCCGGAACAAGTTCGACTGGAGAGGGAATGACTCGATAACGCCATGATCAGAGAAAAAGATATGAACTTCCTCAGAAGAGAGCGGCCAGTCGACCTCGATGTCAGCCAGTGCCCACGATTCTTTAAACGACTTCCCGCTGAACGGAAGCCCGAGCTCACGACGGACGAAACTGTTTGCACCATCTGCTCCGATGATGAAGGAAGCGTCGACCGTCTCTGTTTCTCCTTTATGTTGTAAGGATGCTGTAACGAATGTTGGAAATTGAGCAAACCCTGTTAATTCTGTTTCGCGCTCGACTACGTGTCCATATTTGGCGAGTTGCGCTTCAAGAATCCGTTCGGTCTCACTTTGAGGCAACAGCGTGACGAACGGAAAAGGTGTATTCAAATCCGTAAAATCAAGTTTTGCCTGCCATGCACCATTGACATAGAGGTTTCCTTGATTGATTTTGATTGCATTCTCCATCAAGTCTTCTGCAACACCAAGCCTTGCGAACAACTCCAGAGAACGCGCTTGAATCCCGATCGCTTTTGAGACGACGGATGGTCCGCTTGCACGTTCGACGATGCGAAAGGATAATCCATAGCGTGAGAGTGCGAGTGCGAGTGTTAAACCGGTTGGTCCGGCACCGATAATGAGGACATCTAATTTTTTATTCACGGATAACCCCCCTTAATTTACATCTTAGCCAAAACTCGTTACCATTAAACTATTGATGACACGCTTGACGTGTGAAAGGATGAAACTTGTGAACGAACAACTTTTTACGACAGAACGATTGATTGCGAATTTTAAAGAATATATCCGTCAGAATGAGGCACATCTGACGAAACGACATGCGTTAAACGCCTATTACAAGACGGTAGCAGGATCGATTTTATCGGACCGGATTGCTAAGAATGCGGATCTCATCGTCCGTATGCGCCATCTGGAAGAGGCGTACCAACACGTTGCACAAGAAGGGCGATGAAACAGGTGAACTTAGCCGATATCCGAAAGCATTACGTAGATTCTGAAGAACGTTTACCTCGTCATGCGGCAGCTGTACTCGTTCCGTTAGTCGAACAGAATGGCGAAGTCTATTTGTTATTTCAAGTACGAGCTAAGACATTACGTTCGCAACCAGGTGAAATCGCTTTTCCGGGTGGTCGGATCGATGGCGGTGAATTACCGAAAGCAGCGGCTGTCCGCGAAACGGTTGAAGAATTAAATGTCAGTGCTTCTGAAATCGAAGTGATTGGAACGCTTGAACCACTCGTGACACCGAACCGGTCGATCATTTACCCGTATCTTGGTATTCTCCATGCGACAGACTTTAATCCTTCGCCGGCTGAAGTCGATCATGTGTTTCTCGTGTCATTAACGGAATTGATGACTTCAAAGCCGATTAAAGGAGATATGGAGTGGCGGATTCGCCCTGGTAAGGAAGTGCCGACCGAACGAATGGCGAATCGAGAAGCCTATCTGGATCGTACGTATACAGTCACGGAGCATTTTTATGAGCACGGGGACTATCTGATTTGGGGACTAACTGCTAAAATCTTGCGCCAGTTCTTAGCTCAATTGACGCGTGACTAGCTTTTTCGGTCGTTATTTTATATGATTAACTGTAATTGAACGTGTCAGGAGATGAGTCAAATGGAAGAAACAGAAGAGTTATTCGATTATATCGTTGGCGATATGGTAAAAACGAAAGAAGGCTGGGTGGCGGAAGTAACGGCAGTATTGACAAATACGGTCGTTGGTGATGTATCCCACACGAAAAACTTTGAGGCACTCGGCTTAGAGTTTGAAAAACAAGTTTTATTAAAGTCAGAGATTGAATTGCTAGAGCGCAAAACAAAATAATACATGAAAGCACACCACATAATTGGTTTGCTCAGACTTAAGACAAAGCGTAATTTTTCTCTTAACGAGAAAGATTGCGCTTTTTTGTTCATCTCGAATCGTTTTCCTGGGACAAGCATTTCGCCGCTTCACTTCGTTGCAGGGTCGCTCCTGCTTGTTTTTCTCTAGGAAGAGATTTCGATTGAACAAAACGCTTCTCGCCTCTTTCTTTCGGTATAAAAAAGTAGAAACGAAGAAGGAGGAAGACTTCCCATAATGGGTAAAAGAGATCACCATCATCGATTAAAACATACCACCATCATATTGGAACAACTGGTTCCGCAGGACCATCTTGTTTGCAAACTCAGCACACCACATAATTGGTATGTTTTTTTTATGTTCATCCAGCGAACTGAATAATAATGAAATCCTACATTCTTTTGATTTTTGAAGAATTGGACAAAATGACTGAAAACATCGAAAAGATACATTTATTACAAAAGAGTAACGAAGATTAATTCGTAACAGAACGGTTACAAAATATAAAAACGTTGATACACAACGATTGAGAGCGTTTTTTGTAAGCGTGTAACCATTTCGTTACTTTTTGACAGATATATTTCAATTCATGGTGTTCGCTTTTCAAACTATTTGTCACCGTGATACGTTGTGCGGGTCGTAAAACGGCGAGAAAGGTTGGCATCAACATGAAACGAACATCATTCCTTTTATCCCTTTGTTTAGCGGGATTCATATTTATTCTTTTGCCGCATCACGAAGCGTCGGCAGCACAAATCGGGATCGGTACGGAGAAAACGATCGTACAAAATCCATTAGAGATGAAGCGTCAAGCTGCGCAAGAGAAGCGTGAACAAGCAGAGGCGAAAAAACAAGCGCGTCTAAAAGCCTTGGCTAAGCAAAAAGCAGAAGCAGAGCAAAAAGCAAAAGCAGTACAAGAAGCCAAAAAGGAAACACGACAGGTAAAGAAACAAAGTCGAACACAAGCAAACGCTGACCGTTCCACAAAGCGTACGGAAACGTTTGAGACGACAGCATATACGACGAATCCAGAAAACAATGGAAGCCGTTTGTATAATGGTCGTGCCTTAACGGCATCTGGTTATGACGTCACGAATACGATTACATACGAAGGACGTCGCATCGTTGCTGTCGATCCATCGGTCGTACCGCTTGGAACTAAGGTACATGTAGAAGGTTTCGGCGATGCGATTGCGCTCGATACAGGTGGTGCGATTCGAGGAAAAATCATGGATCTTCTTGTCGGTTCAAAACAAGAAGCTTTAGAATGGGGTCGCCGTCATGTCACGGTGACGTTCGAGTAAGAGGCGTATATGGGTAGGCGATGGATAGTTTCCATCGTCTTTTTTGTTTTGATGAAGAATATAATAACGATCTGTTCGATGTTGGATTTAGAAAACAGGGGAAAGAGTGGACGGAATAGGTTTTAGAATGTCCAAGAAAGGGGAATTTTACAAAGATAATAAACCGGGAAACGAGGGATGGTTCGTGATTGAATTCAAGGATGTCGGCAAAACGTATGCAGACGGAACAAAGGCAGTGCAACACGTGAATTTTACGGTTGAACAAGGCGAGATTTTTTGTTTGATCGGTCCTTCAGGATGCGGTAAAACAACGACGATGAAAATGGTTAATCGATTGATTGATCATACGGAAGGACAAATTTGGATCGATGGTGAACCGATCATGTCGATCAATGAACATGAACTTCGTCGGCGAATTGGCTACGTCTTACAACAGATTGCCCTCTTTCCACATATGACGATTGAGGAGAACGTCAGCGTCGTACCTGAGTTATTGAAGTGGAATAAGGAGAAAGTAGTACAACGGGTCGATGAATTATTTCGGTTGACTGGGTTAAACACCTCACTTAAGAAAAAATATCCAAGTGAACTCTCTGGTGGACAGCAACAACGTGTCGGGGTTATGCGGGCACTCGCAGCAGAACAAGACGTCATCTTGATGGACGAACCATTTTCTGCGCTTGATCCCATTTCACGGGAACAATTACAAAATGATTTGTTGCATCTAAACGAAGAGCTTGGTAAAACAATTTTGTTCGTCACGCATGACATGAATGAAGCGTTGAAACTAGGGAGTCGCATCTGTCTGATGAACGCTGGAGAGATTGCTTTCATCGGTACGAAGGACGAGGTACTAGCAAGTAACGATCCGTTCGTTCAAGAATTCATGCGTCAAGTCAGGGGGAGTGTCGAATGAATGGATTGATCGAAACGTATCAAGACCGGAAGACTGAATTGCTTCAAGCGTTGATCGAACATATCCAATTATCTGTCATCTCCTTGCTCATTGCCTGTGTGATCGCTATTCCACTTGGGATTTACTTATCACGTAACAAGCGTTTGAGCGAGTGGTCGATTGGTGTGACCTCAGTCATCCAAACGATTCCATCACTCGCATTACTCGGCTTGATGATACCGCTTGTCGGGATCGGTACAGTCCCGTCGATCATTGCACTTGTCTTATATTCCTTATTACCAATCGTTCGTAATACCTACACGGGTCTTGCCGAAGTCGATCCTTCGATCAAGGAAGCAGCACGAGCGTGTGGGATGACTCCGATGCAGAGCCTTTGGAAAGTCGAGCTCCCACTAGCTTTACCTGTCATGATGGCTGGGATTCGAACAGCAATGGTACTGATCATTGGTACAGCGACGATTGCCGCCCTGATCGGTGCTGGGGGATTAGGCTCCATCATTCTCCTCGGGATTGACCGCAATGATAACTATCTATTATTGCTGGGTGCGATTCCAGCAGCACTGCTCGCACTTTTATTTGATGGATTGTTACGTCAAACGGAAGTAGCGACACGTAAACGACAAACAGCACGTCTCGTGACGGCAGTCGTATTGATGGTCGCGATCGTCGCCGCACCATTTGCGTTCGGGCGTAGTGAACGACCAGATCTCGTCGTCGCCGGAAAACTAGGTGTAGAACCGGAAATTTTAATGAATATGTATAAGATTGTCATCGAAGATGAAACGGACTTGACGGTGCAAGTCAAACCAAACTTCGGGAAGACGACGTTTGTCTACAAGGCGCTCGAGTCAGGTGATATCGATGCGTATCCAGAGTTCACAGGAACGGTGCTCGCTAGTTTGACGAATGAAAAACCGAAGTCGAATGATGCAAAAGAAGTGTACGAACAAGCAAAAGCCGGTCTTGAAAAACAAGAGTTAGCCTTGCTACCACCGATGAACTATAACAATACCTATGCTGTAGCTGTTCCAAAGAAATTAGCAGAACGCTACGATTTGAAGACGATCTCTGATTTAAAACAGGTCGCGAATCAGTTGACGGCTGGATTCACGTTAGAATTTAAGGATCGACAGGATGGGTATAAAGGGATTCAAGATAAATATGATGTCAACTTCCAGAAGGTCGTCACGATGGAGCCGAAATTGCGTTATAAAGCAATCGAATCAGGTGAGATCGATGTCATTGATGCCTATTCGACAGATCCGGAGATTGCGAAATACGACATGGTCGTCTTAAAAGATGATCAGCAACTATTCCCTCCATACGAAGGAGCTCCTCTTCTGCGACAAGAGACGATCGAGGAGTATCCAGAAGTAAAACAAGCACTTGAGCAATTGTCAGGTAAAATTTCAGATGAAGAGATGTCAAAAATGAATGAAGCTGTCGCATACGGCGGGAAGACGGCGAATGAGGTCGCTCGTGATTACCTGAAGAAGGAAGGCGTCATTCAATGAAACTTTTACTGATCAGTAACCCGTCAGCTGGGACAAACGGCACGGGGTTACTTGGAGAAGTCATCGAACCATTAAGTACATTATTCGATGAAATCGTCATCAAGAATACGAAGCAAGCTGGAGATGCGATGCAATTTGCGGAGGAGTCGTCCGCATTTGATGCGGTCGTCGTCATCGGCGGAGATGGAACGGTTTTCGAGACAATCAACGGGGTCGCAAAACTGGATGATCGCCCGATACTCGGCATCATTCCTGGAGGGACCTGTAACGACTTCGCTCGAACGCTTGGTTTACCGATGGCTCCTCGGCTTGCTGCGGAAGCGATCGCGATGCAACACGTTGTTCAGGTCGATCTCGGACAAGTCGAAAATAGCTATTTCTTGAATTTTCTTGGTGTCGGTCTTGTCGCAGAGGCATCGATTGGCATCGATACAGAAGAAAAAGCACGTCTCGGGAAGATGGGATATTATCTATCGACGATTCGCTCAAGTCTAGAAGCACAACCATTCGAATATGAATTAATTTTAGATGAAGGTCGTCACATGACCGGCGAAGCGGTTCTCATTCTTGCGGCAAACGGAGAATCACTCGGTGGAATCGAGACGAACTTATCAGATGGAGCCTATAATGACGGGAAACTTGATTTAGTGATCGTCGATGAAGTAAACTTGACAACCATTCGAGATGTGATCCTTCAAAAAATTGGTCTTGCTAATGATCCTTCCTTTATACATATCTTGACGAGTGGTTTTCAGCTGAAAACAAAAGATGCAAAAGTCATTGATACAGATGGTGAGAAAGCCATCCATACGCCGGTTACAGTTAAAGTGTTGCCGGAGTACCTGCGCATGTATGGAGGCACACAATAATAAATTACGAATGAAGAGAAGGTCGTCATAAAAAACGACCTTCTTTTTTATATTTCAGTACATATATGCGGTTATGCTTTGACGCTTTAAAGAAAATATTTGATAAAGGATGACTTTCACAGATTCTTTCTGTACAATGAAAAAGTATTTTGAAAAGGAGGTGAAGCACCATGAAAGGAAACGCATGGGCTTCAAAAATTGGATTTATTTTAGCAGCAGCGGGATCTGCGATTGGTCTGGGGGCCATCTGGAAATTCCCGTACACGACTGGAACGAACGGAGGAGGCGCCTTTTTACTCTTGTTCCTCGTGTTTACTTTGCTACTTGGACTACCTGTTTTGATTGCCGAATTTTTAATCGGTCGTACGAGTGGAAAAACGGCACTTCAAGCGTTCTCGGCACTTGGTCATAAGAAGTTCACATTCATTGGTGTACTTGGTGTCATCGCCTGCTTCTTGTTGCTGTCTTTCTACAGCGTCATTGGCGGATGGGTCTTAATTTATACCATTCTTGGGTTTACTGGTCGTTTAACGACGATGAATAGTGGTTCACTTGGTGAACTGTTCGGAACGATTTCCGCCTCACCGTTATATGTCATTTCAGGGCAATTGATTTTCCTCGCTTTGACATGTTGGATCGTCTTACGTGGTGTTCAATCCGGTATTGAAAAAATGAGTAAAATCATGATGCCATTATTATTCGTGTGCTTCATCATCCTTGTCGTTCGATCATTGACACTTGATGGTGCAATGGAAGGTGTTAAATTCTTCATACAGCCTGATTTTTCGGTCCTCAACCGAACTTCTGTCCTGAGTGCGCTTGGCCAAGCGTTCTTCTCCTTATCGCTCGGTGTATCGGCGATGCTGACGTATGCTTCCTACATGAAGGAACGTGGCGAGATTAATCGTTCCGCCGCATGGATCGTCGCGATGAATGTCGCCGTCTCATTATTAGCTGGATTCGCGATTTTCCCAGCTGTTTTTGCTTCGGGTCTTGACCCTGCAGAAGGACCGGCATTGCTTTTCATCGTATTGCCGACTGTTTTCAGTCAGATCCAGTTTGGCTCGGTGTTCTTGACACTGTTCTTCCTTCTATTTGCTTTCGCATCGATCACTTCATCGATCGCTATGCTTGAAGTCGTTGTTGCTTCATTAACGGATCGTAAGGAAAATGCGACATCGCGTGATAAAAAGCGGACGACATGGCTTGCGACACTTGCGATTGCGATCGTCGGAATTCCGTCCGCACTCTCGTTCGGTATGTTGAGTGATACTCAATTCATGGGGAAAACGTTCTTTGACAGCGTTGATTTCCTTGTCTCGAATATTTTAATGCCGATTGGTGCTTTACTGATTTCGATTTTTGCTGGGTACAAGCTCGATCGTGCTCTTGTCGAACAGGAACTCGTGACGAGTCCATTCATGAAAAAAATCGTACCTGTGTGGCGTGTGAGTGTTTGTTACTTGAGTCCAATCGCGATTTTGATCATCCTTGTATGGCCATTATTCGGATAATTGATTACTTTTTTAGGTAGTCGACAATTTTGTCGACTACCTTATTTGTTGTCAAAAGAATCATGCGAAAGAAAGAACGAATAGTTCATTCTTCGGTCTGATGCGATATTTTTAAAAGTATGTTGAAATATAAATACACGAGGCGTAACATTTCGGAAAAACGGGAAACTTTTTGTTAGACGTTACGTAATGTTAAAATAAAGACACGTAAACCTGATAGAAGAATCAGTACGAAGGAAGAGGGGATGACATGAAGTCTTCATGGTGGATATTTGGTTCCATCGGTATGATGTTCGTATTTCTACAATTGGCCGATACGTTCAACTTCTCGGGAATCTTCATCGCTCTTGGTTTGTGGTTCATTTGGAGCGGTTATCGAACAAAACCAGGTCGACGATATCGGACAGAACGGAAATCGACCGAAATCAAGCGGAAAAATGTGAAAAAGAAATTACTACTTGATGACGAAGATGAGTTCGTCGGAAGTGTCATTTTAAAACCGGAACGGGCGACACGCCGATTTGAAGAGACGGATGATTTAGAACTTCAAGTATTGCAACGGACGATCGAAGAAGGATTCACAAAAATCCAGACGTACGATCAAATCGTTCCCTCGATTCGAGATGGTGAAATCAGAAGTGAGATGCGGATCGTCTCACGGGAAGCACATGTATTGTTCGAGGAGTTATATGAAAGTCCACGCGACGTCAAAAAAGTTCGGGACTTCTTTACGTTCTATCTGGATTCCTTATTGTCGATTTCAGAAAAATATGCCGATTTGGAACGCCGTGGCGCTCAAGTTCAATTGGATACGAAAAATCAATTGATTTCGAACTTGAAAATGATCGGACAAAAATTAAAGCAACAACAAACCTTGTTGCTTGAAGGGGATACCGTTGATTTAGAACGGGAACTCTTGACGATTGAAAAGGTGTTGACGCAAGAGACTGAACAACGAAAACAGGAGGAGAGTTACCGACATGACCCATTCTGATAAAGATACATGGCAACAATGGCCTGATGAGCAAGATCAACCGACGATTTCTGATCCGTCGGTCGACTTAAACGTAGCGGAGACACCGCCCAAAATGCCGGCTCGCCCTGTCGAAGAAATGATTCCTTCGGATGTTCCGGCAGAACAACGACAAAAGATTGAACGTCTACTGCAGGTGATCGATCTACAAAAAACGGATGCCGTCATGCAATTCGGGGCGCCCGTCCAGCGTGAACTATCACAATTCTCTGATCAAGTCTTAAGTGAAGTGAAGATGAAGGACGGCGGGGAAGCAGGGAAATTGCTGAGTGACTTAATGCAGCGTGTCCGCCAAATGGATCCAGATACGCTTCAAGAAAAAAAGAGCTTCTGGTCGAACGTGCCGGTCATCGGTCGGGCGAAGAAAAAAGCGGAAACGTATTTCTTGCAATACGAGAAAATGAGCGCTTATCTCGAAGAAGTCGTACACAATCTTGATCGATCAAAATTTGGATTGATGAAGGACATCACGTTACTCGATCAAATGTATCAAAAGAACAAGCGTTATTTCGAAGAATTAAACGTCTATATTGCAGCTGGCGAGACGAAAATCGCTCACGTTCGTCAACATGAAATCGAACCGTTACGAACGGAAGTCGAGGTATCGCGGGATCAAACGAAGTTACAGGAATTGAATGACTTGATTCAATTGACGGATCGTTTTGAAAAGAAAATCCATGATTTAAAATTATCCCGAACGATTAGCTTGCAGATGGCACCGCAAATTCGTGTCATTCAACAAAATAACCAAATTCTAGCGGAAAAAATTGAATCAGCAGTCGTCAATACGATTCCACTTTGGAAGAACCAAGTTGTCCTATCTTTGAGTCTGTCGCGTCAAAAAGCAGCGCTTGAAATGCAGAAGGATGTCACCAATACGACGAACCAGTTACTTGAGCAAAATTCGAAGTTGCTGAAGGAATCGTCGATTGAAATTGCGGAAGAAAACGAAAAAGGTATCGTATCCGTTGAATCGTTAAAAGTGGCGCACCAAAACTTGATCGAGACACTGGATGAGACATTACGCATTCAACAAGAAGGAAAACAAAAGCGCCGCGACGCAGAGCATGAACTAGAGCGAATGGAGAATGAATTGAAACAAAAAGTCATCGAAGTCGCCTCAAAAAGCAGAGAATTACCGAATCGACCATACTAAGGAACACGACATTTCGTGTTCCTTTCCTTCATGAAAGGAGAGTTTGAATGAATAATGAAGAGAAGCAGTTGAAATGGGATACGACATGGTTATTATTCGCACGGATGATGGCAGACCGTCATTCAAAATGTGCCTCAAAATCCGTTGCCTGTGTCATCGTCAAAGATGAAAAGCCAATTTCAATCGGAATAAACGGAACACCTAGTCAGCATGTGAATTGCAACGAAATTTACTTAAAGCAAGATGGTATTCTCTATACATCGCGTCCTGATCACCCGATTGTTGAAGAATTGATTGAACGAAACGGGATTCTCTTTTATCGGTGCGAAAATCAGGAAGAACACCATGAATGGTCGAAGCAACATGAGATTCATGCTGAAATCAACGCGCTCGGTAAGCTAGCAGCTGATTCGACGAGCGCTCGTCATGCAACAGCTTATGTCACACATAGTCCGTGTCATGCGTGTAGTTTAGCGCTCATCGCTTCTAAAATCGATCGTGTCGTTTATTCGACAGGTTATGAATATGGGGACGGATTGAATCTCATGCGACAAAGTGGAATCGAAGTCATCCACTTGCCACTCGCAAACGAATATTTTCTTGAAAAAATTTAACGAAAAAGGGTTGTAAACGCTTCCATTGCATTGTATGATGAAATCAAGCATTGCCATGGTAATTATTCACTCTTCCATTCGGACTGATTTTCAATCGAAAATCGGTCCACTTTTTTTTAGAAAAGAATTGACAGACCTTGGATAGTTTGGCATGATGACTATAGAATATGACGAAGCGGAACGCCGCATTTTCATACAAAACCAATCAAGGAGCTGGAATGCCAGGTCGTTGAATGAAAAATCCTGACTCACATGAGTCAGGATTTTTTTTATGGATGAACAAGTGTCGCTTCCTTGAGGCGTTTAGCACGGATTGCACATTTTGTGGCGACCGCACCTGAAAGGATCGTCATGAATCGCTGACAGAGGATGTCTGGTTGCGATTGATGTAAGAATAGTTGATGTAATAGTCGGTTGAAGGCGGCGTCTAGCGAAGACAAGTGCCGTTTGATTGCAGTGGGAGACATATCTTGAATTTCCTCTGCTTGATAGCCGGCATCACTTTGGAAAGCAGAGAGGATGAGAAGCTCTGTTTGCGCATCAGCCAACGTTAGCCCTTGTTCTTGGACATAATGACAAACCTCACGCAATTCATGAATCAACAAATGTTCCAAAGCATACGACGTATGCATTTGATATGGATCGTACAACTGGGCAGCTTGCCGAATTTGATCGCGGGTCACGATTTCGGATACCGTCCATTGATCGAGTGTGCCAACAGCTTCACTATATAGTTGAGTAAGTGGTCGAATCATCGTTTCTCCTCCTTAAGCATAAAATGGACTTCCAGTTTCATCATAATTCATTTAGAAAACGCTTACAATATCTGTTTACTAGTAGTCGTGATGAAATCGTGTCTGCTATGATATGAGTGAAGAAAAAGGAGTGAGATGACGTGATTCAATTATTCAAAGCACTTCCGGAAGTGACGATGCTTTCTTATGGAAATGATACTTTTTCCATCCATCAATCGAATCAACCGATTGGACTTTCGATAGAGACGCTTGTTTCGGGTGAACGAATCGAAGAAGTGTTACTCGTTGCCTCGGGTGAAATCCGCACAGGTCAAACCGGACGAGAGTGGCTGCAGTTCACGTTCAATTCGCCCGCTGGATCTTGTAAGGGGAAACAGTGGATCAATCAAGGAACGGCAGAAGAAGCACTTCGTCCATATCTCGAAACACGAATCGTTCGGGTCGAGGCAAAGGTAGAGGAATATCCGCCGCAATCCGGAAACAAGTCATTGACAGTTCAGCGCGTCACTCCGATTCATGACGCCTCACCGACGCAGTTCCTACCACAATTACCAGCAGATGAATCGCTTGAAACGTATCGTGATCAGTTGCTTGGACTAGTCGGTCAACTTGATTCTCCTTACCAAGAAATCGCGCTCTCGATTCTGCGACAGTACTGGGCGGATTTTTCAACACGACCGGCTGCGCTGTTTCATCACCATGCCTATATCGGTGGGTTGCTGAAACATACTGCTTGTATGATGACGATTGGTCGAGGAATTTGTGATAGTGAACAACCATACTTGACGCTACTCAAATGTATTCAAGAAGCAGAAGCCGATCATAAAAATGAACTCTTCCAAGCAGCTGAACGAGAGATACGTCAATTTTCTTGGGATGACAGTTTTGATGCCCTCTATC
The DNA here is from genome assembly GCF_002396765.1 of Exiguobacterium sp. UBA5002. NCBI lineage: Bacteria > Bacillati > Bacillota > Bacilli > Caryophanales > Exiguobacterium > Exiguobacterium sp. UBA5002. The sequence continues at coordinate 71,851 of NZ_DGYQ01000020.1, read as the reverse complement.
AAGCGGCAAAAGGGATTGCTCTGTTAGATCAACGACCGAATCCGAATGAGTTGTTGCTCGGTATTTTATTGCACGACATCGGAAAGCTATGGGAGTATACGCATGCGGGTGCATCGACAGATCGTTTTTCAAGACTGTTGCACGTAACAGAAGAAGAGGAAGAACTGGCGGGTATTGCGCTTGATCCGGACGGTGTATTGATGGGTCATATGCCGTATGGTTGTTTTGTTCTCGAACAAACACTTCGAGAAGAAGATATCCGATTACCGCGTGCTGTTTATCACCGTCTCATGCATATGGTATTATCACACCATGGTAAACGCGAGTGGGGATCAAGTGTTACGCCGCAAACGACAGATGCTTGGTATCTTCATGCGATTGATCTACTCGATGCACGAAAAGAAAAATGGCGTCAGCAACAAGGACGCTAAGGAGTGAAATCATGCAAGACAAAATACGTACGACTGTCATTACTGGTTTTTTAGGTGCCGGTAAAACTACGCTACTCAATCATCTCGTTTCTCAACCGACAGAAAAGTTTGCCTTGCTCGTCAATGAAGTAGGTTCTGTTCATATTGATGAAGCATTGATTGAACGAAGTGACGAAGAGATGATCGAATTGACGAATGGTTGCATTTGTTGTTCGATTCGCGGTGATTTACGGGATGCGTTGCTACGGATCGCAAAACGCCGTCGAGATGGGGAGTTATCGTTTGATCGATTATTGATTGAGACAACAGGCGTTGCGGATCCAGGGCCGATTCTACAGACATTCTACTTTGAGCCGGCTGTTGAACAGTCCTATCAGATTTCCAGTGTCGCCACGGTCATCGATGCGTATCACTTGGAACGTCAACTGACGTTCCAAGAAAATGTGAAACAAATCGGCTTTGCTGACGTCCTGATCTTGAATAAAATGGATTTGATTGACAAGTCAAAGCGCGAATCGTTGTCCGCTTTACTGCGCGAACGAAATCCTTCTGCAGCTATCATTGAAACGGAACAGGCTCAACTTGAATCGGACCGACTGTTTGAAACGTTCCATTTTCCAAAAGAAGAGCAAGTACGACTCAGTCAACAAACGGATCAGATTCATCAATCGGTTGAGGATTTCACGGCATTGACGATTGTCGAGGAACGACCCTTGAACCGAAATCGATTTGGAATGGTCCTACGTGAGGTGTTAGAAGCGTATGCGGAAGATCTCTATCGCTATAAAGGAATCATTCATTTTGCAGATACGGATCGAAAGGTCATTTTACAAGGTACTGGCATGATTTATGGCACAGCAATCAGAGAACCATTTAGCGAACAACCAAAGACGACGCTCGTCTTCATTGGGAAAGGGCTAGATGAACAAGCGATACGAAAAGGAATCGAGGCGGCAATTGAACATGGTTGAACTTTATTTTGACGGTACGGTCCGTCCTTCAAATGATGAAGCGGCGGTTGGGCTTTTCAGTAAAAATTCCGAGGGCGAAGTCACGGAAAAAATGTATCAAATTCAAGCGATCAATAATCATGAAGCAGAATTTATTGCTTTTGATAAAGCCGTCGAGTGGGCGCACGAACTGATTGCACAAGGCGAGAGCGTCATTTCGTTTCGGACGGATTCAGAAGCCGTTGCACTCGCAGTCGAACGCGAATTCGTCAAGAACAAACGAACGCAGACGATTTTTGATCCTGCCTTTGCGCGTTATCAACTCTTACCACTCGCTTTCGTGAAGTGGATTCCACGGTCGGAGAACAAAGCAGATCGTGTCGCACGAGAGGCGTTACGATTATACGAAGCATGATTGACGACAAACACCCCTATCCTCACGGTAGGGGTGTTTGTTCATGTTCGATGCGCTCGATCAGAATTTGGTCGACGCGTCGTCCGTCTAAATCAACGACTTCAAACCGGTACGGTCCAATTTCGACAGTACTCCCACGGGAGGGGACATCACCTAACGTATATAGAATCAAACCAGCAACCGTATGATAGGCGTTCAACTGTTCACCGGGTAAGTCTTCTGTATAACCGAGCGTCCGCTTTAAATCATCGATGTGCAATAGACCATCCGCTAGGAAGGAGCCATCCTTTCGCATGACGAGTTCCGGTTCTTCCTCAACGCTTGAAATTTCGCCAACGAATGCTTCGAGGATGTCGAATAAGGTAATCATGCCGAGGAAACCACCGTATTCATCGAGAACAAATGCGATTGATACCGTCTCTTTGCGCATCCGTTCAAGCAAGACGGTTGCTTTTAATTGACGGGGAACGATCAGCGGTGATTGAATCAGCCGTTCAAGTTCTTGAACAGGTCGTTCCGTTGATAGCACCTCTTTCGCATCGATGAAACCGACGAAGTGATCCAAGTCACCATGACCAACCGGTAAGTTTCGATGTCGCGCTTGCCGGAGCTCTTGTAAGATCGTATCGGAGTCATCCGCTAAGTCAATCCATTCGGTAACGGTACGCGGCTCCATCAGTTCGTACGCGTACAAATCATGAAAATCAAACACACGAGAGACTTGCTCCGCTTCAGACCGATTGAAGGTTCCCTCTTGCGTACCACGAATCAGTAATTGCCGGACTTCGTCTTCCGTCTCGTCTTCTGTTTGCAGTCGATCCAGACCAATCAAACGGAAGATGGAACTCGTTGACTTACTTAGAACCCAAATGAATGGTCGAAGCATAATCGAGAAAAAACGCATCGGTGGGGCAAGCCACATCGTGACCCGTTCTGGACTGACAAGGGCGACACGCTTAGGAACGAGTTCACCGATGACGAGTGAAATATAGGTGATGATCGTTACGACTAGAATATAGCCGATCGTACTGGCATAAGGGGCGAGCCACGCGAATTGAGCAAGCCACTTGATGACAGGACCAGAGAGCGCGGCACCACCGAATGCACCATTGACGATTCCAATTAACGTGATGCCGACTTGAACAGTCGATAACAAATCAGTTGGTCGATCAAGTAACTCTAACGCAACATGGGCTGACTTTTTGCCATCATTCGCTGCTCTCTCTAATTTGGACCGTTTTGAGGAAAGCAAAGCGAGTTCGGTCATCGCAAATATACCGTTCGCCAGAATCAATAATAAAACAATTATTAAATTTATTAACCACATGAAATCTTCACTCCTTTTCGATAATAAACTATTCCCCAAAACTGTCTCCCTCATTCCCATTCTGCGAGCTTTCCGGTAAACTAGAAGAGAAGTAATCAAAAGGGGGAATTTGTTTATGGAATACCGTGTAGAACGTGACACGATGGGGGAAATTCGTGTACCGGAAGCGCAGGAGTGGGGCGCACAAACACAACGTAGTCTAGAAAACTTTAAGATCGGAACGGAAAAAATGCCGATTGAAGTCATTCGTGCCTTTGCAGTCCTGAAAAAAGGAGCGGCGCTTGCGAACCGCGACTTAGGCGTGCTTGAGGCAGAAAAAGCAGGTGTCATCGCTGAAGTATGTGACGAGATCATCGCGGGGAAATTCGATGATGAGTTTCCGCTTGTCGTTTGGCAAACGGGTTCAGGTACACAGTCAAATATGAACGTCAACGAAGTGATCGCTCGGGTCGCGACACGCAAGTTGAAAGAACAAGGCAGTGAGACGACGATTCATCCGAATGATGACGTCAACAAATCACAAAGTTCAAATGATACATATCCGACAGCGATGCATTTAGCGGCGAAGACAGTCTTGTTGGAATCACTATTCCCAGCAATCGATGCTTTGCATGCGACACTTGACGAAAAAGCGAACGCGTTTGCAGATATCGTCAAGATCGGACGGACACACTTGCAAGATGCTACACCCATCACACTCGGTCAAGAAATCAGCGGTTGGGTCCGGATGCTTGCACTTTCGAAGCAAATGATCGAACGGACGCTTGATCCGTTAACGGAATTAGCAATCGGCGGTACGGCTGTTGGAACGGGCATCAACGCACATCCGGACTTCGGTGATTTGGCTGCGCAAAAGATGAGTGAAGAAACGGGATATGAATTCACGAGTGCGGAAAACAAATTCCACGCCCTAACAAGCCACGATCAACTCGTCTTTACGCATGGTGCGGTCAAAGCGTTAGCGATGGACGCGATGAAGATCGCAAACGACGTTCGCTGGCTCGCATCAGGTCCACGAGCAGGGATCGGCGAAATCACGATTCCAGAAAATGAGCCAGGAAGCTCAATCATGCCTGGGAAAGTCAATCCGACTCAAAGTGAAGCGTTGACGATGGTCGCTGCGCAAGTCCTTGGAAACGATGCGACAATTGGTTTTGCTGCAAGTCAAGGAAACTTCGAACTAAACGTCTTCAAGCCGGTCATTATGTATAACTTCATACAATCCGTTCGCTTACTGACAGACGCCTTGCATTCGTTCAATGACCACTGTGCGATCGGAATCGAACCAGAACAATCTGTCATCGCTGAGAACGTCGAACGTTCGTTGATGCTTGTCACTGCACTCAACCCGCACATTGGATATGAGAATGCGGCGAAAATTGCAAAGGCAGCGCATCAATCCGGGTCAACTTTAAAAGAAGCAGCACTTGCGACTGGTCTACTAACAGAAGAACAATATGATCAATGGATTGTACCAGCAGATATGGTCCGTCCGAACTTAAAAGCGTGAGTTGAAAAAGCGGGGGAATTCCCTCGCTTTCTCTTTATCCGAGGACGATTCTTCGGATGTATGGAAAGAGAGGGGATTGGATGGAACGGAGTCGAAAACGGATAGAAAAACAACTGCAACAGACGATCATCATGGTGGAGACGTTACTTCGGATGCCGACCGTGCCACGGACAGAATTACTCGCATTAGCAAGCTGGCTTGAAGGGCTCGGGAGAGAGGAACTGTTTAAAGGACTTGCCGATCAAGTGAGTCGGGAAAAAGCGACGTGGGAACAAATGAATGCGGTCATCACGCAGCCGATCGTTAAAGAATTACTGCGGCCAATCGTCGATCAGTTGTCGGAACGCTCACGCGCCAATCGGATTCGAAAAGAATTGGTCGTCACTGTGACAAGACGTTTTCTTGAGAATATCAAATGGAAGAAATTACTCGAACAGGAGCGCTATATGTCACGATTCTTCAGTTCGGTGGAAGACACGTTGTCGATATCACATGATATTGCTATGGATGCTGTCATCATCGACCATGCATCTATCGCGGAATCCTTAGAGTTGACTCAAAAACTGATCAAACAAATGGAGTCAGCATTCGTTCCCGTCATCATCGTAGGTCCGAACCGGTCTGACATTCGTCAAGTCAGCTATGAGATGGGAGCCGATGACTACTGGGATGAGACAGTGACGAATGAAGAACGACATGTTCGTCTAGCGAGACTATTACGAAAATTAAGGGTCGTATCTTCGACGATCTTGGTCGATGAACTGACGGGAGCTTATAACCGGAAATACCTCCAAAATGCCTTTGATCGTCGCGTAGCACGTCTCGAACGTGAACAGCGGACATTTGGGTTAGCGATTTTTGATATCGATCATTTTAAGCGGATCAATGATTTACATGGACATCCAACGGGGGATTTGGTCCTCTCCGAACTAGCTACCGTCGTTCAACAAGCCGCTCGTCTCGATGATGAATTCATTCGTTTCGGTGGTGAGGAATTCATCTTATTGTTTTCAGCAGAAACAGTACCGCAAGCAGTTGCGAGTATGAATAAAATTCGCGAGCGTGTCGAGCGCCATATTTTTGCGAACGGATTAAAAGTAACAGTTTCGATTGGTCTCTCCCTTGCTTTTGATCTCCACACATCCTTGGCGCAAGCAACAGCAGAGGCAGATGAAGCTCTGTATCAAGCGAAACGTAATGGTCGTAATCAAGTGGTGTCCTATTCGACAGCGATATCGATCGAAAAAATACCAGTCTATATCCGTGTCGAGGAAGGATTCCTTAAACAGGTACATACGCTTGATATGCCGAATCATCCGAAATACCATATTGAGGTGATTCCGCTAGATGATCAACGGACGTCGCCAATACAATTGGCGATTCTTTCACTCGATCAGTTAGCAAGCGAGAACTTTGTACGATTAGAGGAGTGGAGACAACAACGGGAATCGATCATTGATGCTTTGGTCGTGACAAATCAAGAAAACGATCGTTTAGCTAATGCGCTATCATGCGGTGCGACGGACTATATCATGACCTCACAGTTCGATTCTGATATGGAGGAATGGATTGCTGAATGGATCATGCAAATTCCTTAAAAAAACAGCCACATTCGTCCGTCATACGGAGCAATGTGGCTGTTTTTTAGTTACTGATCATATCGACGAATGATGAACGGATAATCGTTTCCCTCGACCGCATCATAATGTGTTTCGGAAGTAATCTGAAATGAAGATGGGATTTCGGGATAATGTACATCTCCAGAAAGAACCGTATCAATTTCAGTGACATACAGGCGGCGAGCAAGAGGAAGCGTTTGAGCAAACAACTCTCCACCACCAATCAAAAAGACTTCTTCTTCTGAATCGACGTATGGTTGTAAAGCAGATAGATCATGCCATACCGTTACACCTTCGGCTGCAAACGTCTGATCGCGCGTAATGACGATGTTCTCTCGACCGGGCAACGGTCGTCCGATAGATTCGAACGTCTTTCGTCCCATGATGATCGGTTTGCCAATCGTCGTACGCTTGAAGTGAGCTAAATCAGCTGGAAGGTGCCAAGGCATCGCATTGTCACGACCGATGACATGATTTTTTGTATACGCTACGATATGTGTGATCATACGGCTACCACACCTTTAATGTGCGGATCAGGATCATAGCCTTCAATGATGATGTCTTCGAAGCGGAAGTCTTCGATACGATCGACTGTTCGAGCGAAGCGCAGCGTCGGTAATTTTTTCGGGGTACGCGTCAACTGAAGATTGACTTGTTCCACATGGTTCGAATAGATATGAGCGTCACCGAGCGTATGAACGAAGTCTCCGACTTCAAGTCCACACACATGAGCAATCATATGTGTCAGTAACGCATAAGATGCAATATTGAATGGTACGCCTAAGAAAACGTCAGCTGAACGTTGATACAATTGGCATGATAGTTTTCCGTCAGCGACATAAAATTGGAACAAGAGATGACAGGGCGGTAAAGCCATCTCATCGACTTGTCCAGGATTCCAAGCACTGACGATCAAACGACGAGAATCCGGATTCGTCTTAATCTGTTCAATGACTTGTGCCAGCTGATCGACCGTCGTGCCATCTGGACGTGGAAAAGAGCGCCATTGTGCTCCGTAAACAGGACCTAGATCTCCGTTCTCATCTGCCCATTCGTTCCAAATCCGCACACCATTTTCCTGTAGATAACGAATATTCGTATCACCCGAGATGAACCAAATCAACTCATGGATGATCGACTTCATATGTAACTTTTTCGTCGTAATGAGAGGAAAGCCATCTTGAAGGGAGAAGCGCATTTGGTGACCAAACACGCTGAGCGTCCCCGTTCCCGTCCGGTCTTCCTTTTTTGTTCCGTGTTCCAAAATGTGTTCGCAAAGTGCATGATATTGTTCCATCGGATGACAGCTCCTTTTCAAAAAATCCAAATTTCATTGTACCATAAATTAAGATTTTGAGGATGTCGGTAAATGTCTTGCGAATAGATAACGGAATAAGCCAAAGAGCGGAATCACGTCTTGCCACTTTAATGACTGTGCATTCCGAAGACGAATGCGCCGGAGCAAATAGACTTGTAGAATGTAGAATAATAACAAATCGACGGTCATCGTTCGAACGAATTGATTGGTCTCAAAGTAGATGCGGAATATACTCCAATCAGACCGAGCAAGAGCAATCCAAAGCAATAATGTCGTCACGACGCTAAGTAAGGCGACGACGGTCGGAATCCACCCGCGACGACGAAAAGGAAGAAACGTTTTCCTTGGAATAGCGAGGGCGACATAAGGCATCAACACGAAGGCACCTAAGAAGAACGATCCAATACTTGCGACGAGCGGTCCGGGGCGCATGAATCGTTTCTCATCTAGAAATAGTAAAAAGAAAGCGAACGGATAAATACCGAGTAAGGCAAATAAACTTAACGCGGATGTATCAAATTGACTTTGGTCGAAACGTAAAAACGAAATCAAGAAACCTTCTGGAAAGACACGATTATTTCCAAATAATAAGATGAAGACAATAGCAATCGCCCAGACAAGGAAGAGCAAATATCGACGATACATTTGTCCACACTCCTTTCTCATACCTTTCTTTCCCATCATCTTGGATGTAGTAAACACTTGTATTTCATATTTCATGATATCAAATATGTTAAGGTTCTTGCTTGAGCACCTCTCATGGACATGTTAAGATGACGTTGTGATAATTGAAAGCGCTTTTACAAATTGATGCAATCGTTTGCTCAATATGTAGCACGTTACGTACATAAAAGAGGAGAGTGTTGAGGATGGAACGTAAATGGTGGCATAATAGTGTCGTTTATCAAATTTACCCACGTAGTTATAATGATTCGAATGGGGACGGGATCGGTGATTTGAACGGAATCATCGAAAAGTTGGATTATTTGAAGACGCTTGGTATCGACGTCATTTGGCTAAGTCCTGTCTATGATTCACCGAACGATGATAATGGCTATGATATCCGTGATTATGAAGCCATCATGAAGGAATTCGGGACGATGGATGATTTTGATCGTCTTCTAGATGAGGCACATGCACGAGATATCAAAATCGTTATGGACCTTGTCATCAATCATTCGTCAGATGAACATCAGTGGTTCGCGGAATCGCGTCAAAGCAAGGACAATCCATATCGGGATTATTATATGTGGCGCCCGGCAAATCCAGACGGTTCTCTACCAAACAACTGGGGGTCGATTTTCTCTGGACCTGCCTGGGAATATGATGAAACAACGAATGAATACTATCTTCACTTATTCTCGAAGAAGCAGCCTGACTTGAACTGGGAAAATGAGCAGATGCGTCACGATGTGTACGGGATGATTCGTCGCTGGTTGGATCGAGGGATTGATGGTTTCCGAATGGACGTCATCAACTTGATTTCGAAGACACCTGGCTTACCAGATGCGACGGTCCATCCAGGAGCACTGTATGGAGATGGTGGAGAACATTATATCAACGGACCACGTGTCCATGAGTTTTTACACGAGATGAACGAAGCTTCCTTCGGTAAATACGATGTCCTGACAGTCGGTGAGATGCCAGGAGCGACGACGGATGATGCCATTCTTTACACGGATCCGGCACGTAAAGAGGTCAACATGGTCTTTACGTTCGAACATATGGATCTTGATTCAGGTCCGAACGGGAAATGGGACGTCATTCCATTTGATTTACTCAAACTCAAGCAAAACTTCACCAAATGGCAGACGGCCTTACATGAGACGGGGTGGAACTCGCTCTATTGGAACAACCACGATCAACCCCGCGTCGTCAGTCGATTCGGAAATGACACGACGTACCGCGTCGAGTCAGCTAAAATGCTTGCTACATTGTTGCATTTGTTAAAAGGGACGCCATATATCTATCAAGGCGAGGAAATCGGCATGACGAACGTCGCTTTTGAAGACATCGCGGACTATGAAGATATCGAAATTCGGAACATGTGGAAAGAACGTACGGAACAAGGGGCATCACCGGCTGAACTACTACGTTCCATCCATATCAAAGGACGCGACAATGCGCGGACACCGATGCAGTGGGATGCGTCGGAGAACGCTGGTTTCTCAACGGGAACACCATGGTTGAAGGTCAATCCGAACTATCCGGAAATCAACGTCGAACAGGCGCTTGCAGATGAGCAATCCATCTTTTATTACTATCAACAGTTGATTCGTCTACGACATGACCATGAGCTCGTCGTCTATGGTCGCTATGAACTCTTACTCGAAGATCATCCAAAAGTATACGCCTATTCACGAACGCTTGAAGGGGAGACATGGTATGTCTACTGTTCGTTTGCGGATCATGATGTGAATATTCCGTCTACGCATGATAAGTCAGACCGCGTCATCGGAAACTATGAGGAGTCCGTTGTTACCGATGAACTAACGCTTCGACCTTATGAAGCCGTCGTCTTCCGTACGTTTGACGCATAAATTGTTTCGATAAAAAATGGCATTGCCCTTACATATGTAGGGGCAATGCCATTTTAATCATTAAGAAGGGATCGTTCTGATTTCGCGATCTGTTTCACTTGTGAAATGATTTTTTCACGATCAGTTGTTGTCGAATTGAGATGGATACCGTACAACCGCCCAGGACCGGAAGGCTTCTCATGCAATAAAAACCCTTCGATGCATAGTGGCACTTGTCCTTCAATCAATGAGAATTCAACGACGATTTTCATTGATTTGAGGAGTGGAAGTTTTAGTTCTGTGCTGATTGCTAGTCCGTTCGGTGAGATATTATGAATCTTCATCAACCCTTTCGGTGTACGCTGTTCATCTTTGAGCAAGTAAAATTCACCAATTATAGGAGTCTTCAGCGTATATCGAAACGGTTCATTGCGTTTGATTTTCATGTAGGCACCTCCAATCCCATTATCCGACAATTTCGTCAAGTCTTCTAGTTTTTTAGGTCATGCGGCAGCGTCTGTCGATTGTTTCGTTGGGTGGATACGTTTTGCTAAATACATGAATGGTGTCGCGAACCAAGCGACAACGAATTTTGCGAGATACGTCGTAATGAAGATTTGCCACCATATGGAGAAGGGCATATCGTGGAAGGCGATCGCACAAAACGTCAATGTATCAAGCAATTGACTTAATACAGTTGACCCTGTCGTCCGTAACCAAAGCTTCCGTTCGCCTGTCTTCTGACGGATCTTTGAATAAATAAAGACATCGAATAGTTGCGAGACAAGATAAGCGGCAAGACTACCAACAGCAATCCATGGTAAGAGTCCGAACAATAAATGCAAGGAATCGGATGTTTCGAGTGCAGCCTTATCAGCAAGTGGTGTATATAAGAGACTGAACTGCATCAGGACGGTCGTCGTGATGAGGGAGAAGAACCCCATATAGACGCCTTTACGAGCGACTTGCTTTCCGTATTTTTCATTGAGGATATCTGTCGCTAGATAACAACTGCCATATACGACGTTCCCTAACGTAAAGACGAAACCAAAAATATCGACGGTTTGTGTGACTTGGATGTTTGCAAGGATTGTTGCGATGGCAATCCACATCAATAATCCTGTCTTACCAAATAAATAATAACTGAAAATCAATAATCCCATCGTTAAAAAAATGGAAGGGATCCATAACCATTCGTTCATGAGATGTACTCCTTTCTGTTCATACAGATGAAAATTGTACGCTGAAATTCATCAACTGTCAAAGGTGATGAAGCGATAAGGGCATTAAAAAAAGACCATGAGTTTCATGGTCTTTCGGATGTTCTTTAGCCCATTCGTTGCAGAGAGTACCGACGACGTCTTCCTTTGACGTAATAGTTCTCTGTCGACGTAAAATCATTCGCTTCCAAAATGCGTTTTGCAAACGAAGCGTGTGGTGATTGTTCAAGGACACGCGCGCGTACTTCGTGACGATCTAGTACCCCGGAATACGTCAATGCTTCAGCAACTGCTTGAGTAGCTAGACCCCGACGCGTATAGGGATCAAACACCATGAAGTCGAGTTGGAAGTAGTGACCCATTTTTAAGAGCAGAACCCGCCCCACGATCGTATCTGCTTCAACGATATCAAAGTAATAATCTTCAGGATAACTGTGCTCGACGGAATCAAAAGCCCGCTCTTCTCCAAGCTCATGGTCATACCCTTTGATTTCTTGCGGAGTCAGTCCATATGCTTGCTCGCCATACTTCAAGAAATGATCATACTCAGCTTGATCGACATGACGTAATGTTCGACGTCTCAATTCCATCACAAAATCCTCCCTCATCCCAATTGATGCTTCGTTTACATTATAGCGATACCCTCCGTGCAATTGCAAAAATTAACTGGAATCGATCCGCAGGAAGAAATCTAAAAAAAGTCATTCTGTAATCATCTTGTGATTGTTTTAATTACCTCGGAATATGGTAAAGTAATGATGTAGACAACTGCATACTGGAAGGGGCTGGAAAACGTGTTCACAGAACGTGACGGAATCAAATTGCGTCTAGAGCAAATCGAACGATTGTATTCGGACTTGAATCGTGAAGCGAAACAATTGACGGAACGCTTACGCCAATTAGATGAACAAGGGGATGAAGTTCAACATGATCTTTCCCTTAATAAAGAAGACCGCGATCATTTGAAATCAAGCATTGATGAGACGCTTCAGTCACTCATGAAGCGGACGACGGTCGATGCAAAAGTCGAACAGGAAAAGCAAGAAGACCTGATTTCGAAAAAAGCATTGATTGAAGATATCGAAGGATTATTGAAGAAAAAGAAATGAGCTAGCTCCGGCTAGCTTATTTTTTTGTGGAGGAACACATTATGAAACCAACCATTGGACTGACGACATGTCTTCGTCCGACTGACGACGTGCATCATCGTGTGAAGCAGTTGTTAGCGGATGAGACGATACATTTTATCTACGTCGTGCGTCAGAAAAAAAGCATAGAACACTTGCAACAGGAGACAGGATTACCGGTGCTTGTCGTCGATAAACAACGGCTTGATTTATATCCACTAGGCGAGGCGACATCGTTCTTTTTCCATCCTTCGAGTGCGGTGTTTCGCATCAAACAAATTGATGCAGGAGGAGGCGATCCTCTCGTTGCGATCGGACGCTTATCGGAAGGGATGCGTGTGCTTGACTGCACACTTGGTCTTGGAGCAGATGCCATCGTCATGAGTCATGCCATCGGAGAGCGAGGTCAGATTACCGGCTTAGAAAGTCGGGTTGAGACAGCATTTGTCGTCAAGAACGGATTAAAACGGTGGGAAGAATCCTACGAACCGATCAATCAAGCGATGCGACGAATTGAAGTGAGAGTCAAACACCATCTCGCCTATTTGAAAGAATGTCCGGATAATTCCTTTGATGTCATCTACTTTGATCCTATGTTCGAACAGACCGTCGAAGAATCGACGCATCTCGATGCTTTACGAACGCTTGCGAATTATGAAGCTTTATCCGAGGAAGCGATGGTGGAGGCGAAGCGTGTGGCACGTCAGCGCATCGTGTTAAAAGCACATTATGAGAGTCCCTTGTTTGAACGGTTTGGGTTTGAACGAACTAAGCGAAAGACGTCGAAGTTGCATTATGGCGTGATTGAACTGTAAGTCAAAAAAAGACCTCTGCCGATGTTTCGGCAGAGGTCTTACTTGTTATTTGCTGATTATTGAACTGCGTCTTTTAATTCGTCTTCCATCTCTTCAAACGTTTCCTGAACGGCATTGACCGGTTGTTTCGTCATCAAGCTGACAACGACCGTAAAGATCAAGCTTGTGAAGAATCCAGGTACCATTTCATAAAGCGTCGTACTAAGTCCGAGTTGAACCCAGATGATGACAGTCAAGGCACCTGAGATAATACCAGCTAGTGCACCTTGTTTCGTCATCCGTTTCCAATAAAGAGAAAGCAAGATGATCGGACCAAAGGCAGAACCGAATCCAGCCCATGCATAACCGACGAGTGCAAGAATCGTCGCTGACGGATTCCAAGCGAGTACACTTGCAACGATTGCTACGAGAAGCACAGAGATTCGACCAGTAAAGACGAGTTGTTTATCCGTTGCATCCTTTTTCAAGAACGTTTTATAAAAATCTTCTGTCAACGCACTCGAAGTAACGAGCAACTGTGATGAAATCGTCGACATGATTGCTGCAAGAATCGCAGCCATCAAGAACCCAGTGATATAAGGGTGGAACAGTACGTCAGAGAAGCGGATAAAGACCGTTTCCGGGTCGCCAAGTCCGTTCCCTTGACCTTCGAAATAGGCGATTCCAACGAGTCCTGTCATCATCGCACCAAGAATCGAGATGAACATCCATCCGATCCCGATACGACGGGCGCTTTTTAAATCCTTGACTGAGCGAATCGCCATGAAACGGACGATGATGTGTGGTTGACCGAAGTAACCAAGTCCCCAGGCAAGGAATCCGATGATTCCAAGAACTGTTGTTCCTTTAAGTGGATCAAACAACGAAGGGTCTAATTTTTCAGCGTAGTTGTATGCACCATCGACTCCGCCGACGTCTGTCAATGCGACGACAGGAACAAGCACGAGTGCGATGAACATGATACAGCCCTGGACGAAGTCGGTCCAACTAACTGCGAGAAAACCGCCAAATAACGTGTAGGCGATTACGACCGCAATCGTCAAGAGCATACCATAGTGGTAATCAAATCCGAATGAGCTGACAAATAGTTTTCCGCCTGAAACGATTCCAGCTGATGTGTAGAACGTGAAGAAGATGATGATGACGAGTGCTGACACAGTACGAAGCACGCGTGATTTGTCTTCAAAACGATTCTCTAAGAAATCAGGGATCGTAATTGAGTCGTTTGCCATTTCCGTATAGAGACGGAAACGTGGTGCGAGTACGATATAGTTTACGTAACATCCAATCAATAAACCAAGTGCGAGCCAAAGGGCTGATACACCTGTTGCATACATGGCGCCGGGAAGTCCCATGAGCATCCATCCACTCATATCCGATGCACCAGCAGAGAGTGCTGTTACACCTGGACCGAGATCGCGTCCGCCTAACATGTAATCTTCTGTATTCGTCGTTCGCTTGTAGGCAAAATAACCGATTGCCAACATGAGAACAAGATACAGGATGATCGAAATCCATTCTTGCGTCATAAAGTTAAATCCTCCAAATGCAATAGTTTTTTCAGCGATCAAGCATGTATTGACTTGTTCGCCAAATGATATGTTCCCAACCTTACAGGGGATAAAACGACTTTGCAAGTCACTCCATTTTCAGGAAAAGTGCCGCTACGCCTAGTGCCTTAAGGGATTGGGACGGTTTTAGTCCCTATTAAAGTTCTTCTAATCAAAATATTCCGAATAATTCACTGCATTAAAAAATGACCCTAATGATTTAAGGTCATTCGAGTCAAATTAATTGCTCCAAAATCGTTCGTACGCAGCGCTTAAGCGGTCTAGAGCTTGATCGAGCTGTGCGCGAGGGCAACCGATATTTAAGCGTTCAAACGTTTCTCCATGGGAACCGAATGAAGAACCGTGTGTCAAAGCGAGTTTTGCTTCCTTAACGAGCCAATCTGCTCGTATTTTACTATCTAGTTTGAGTGCTTTGAAGTCGATCCACAACAGGAAAGTTGATTCTGGAATGACAACGTCTAATTTTGGCATCTCTTGGCGAATCCGACGAATAGCATGGTCACGATTTCCTTCTAAATACACAAGTAATTGTGAAAGCCATTGCTCACTCGCAACATCACCATACGCTGCTGTAATAGCAGTTGAAGCTAATGCATTCGGGTGAACGAAATGACGCTGCTGGACACGCTCGATCCGTTGACGAATCGAAGTGTCTGGTACGACCAAATAAGACGCGTAAAGTCCAGGAATATTGAATGTTTTGGATGGTGCGCTGACCAAAATGATTTTTTCATAATCTAAGGCAAGAATTGGTGTGTGGACAGAACCCTTATAGACGAGATCCGCATGAATTTCATCGGATACAAGGTAGACATCGTTTTGTTTCGCGAGTGCTACGATGCGCTGTAATTCCTCTTTAGGAAAGACTTTTCCGCTTGGATTATGAGGACTACACAGAATCATCATCTGCGCAGTTTGCATTTGTCGTTCGAGAAGTGGAAAGTCGGTCTGGTACGTCTCACTGTCTAAAAGAAGCGGACTTTCAATGAGTTGTCGTTGATTAGACTGAATGATTTGATGAAATGGAGGATAGACCGGTGTTTGGATGATGATTTCATCACTTGGTTCAGTCAATGCTAGGACAGTATGCACAAGTCCAGGAACGACACCGCTTGAATAAAGAATGGAATCAGTAGTGATTGATACGTCATACCGCTTTTGAAACCAATGCTGAATCGCTCGTTTTGCTTCGTCTTCAAACATCGAGTAACCGAAATGACCTGTAGCAGCACGTCTTGTCAATCGTTCTGTCAAATGGTGTGGTGGACGGACGTCCATGTCGGCAACCCACATCGGAATCAGCTCATCTGATCCATACAGCGAAGGGAGCCCGTCCCACTTGACGGATCCTGTATTTCGTTTCTCGATCGTTTCATCGAAATTGATTTGTTCCATCAGACTTCACTCCTGTTCTTTAATAATTGAATGACTCCATTTCACCATAGCGGATAGGGAGAGAGTGGGGCAAGTCGAAAAAATAAAGGTTTAATATTTATACGATCAGGCAATTACTAAACTCGAACCTACCATAACGGAACGGAGTGATGATCATGTTGCATTCTAAAGTAGTCGTCGGGCGATCGCCTGAAGAATTAGAGGAAAGACTAAATGACTTTTTTGAAAATAATGGGGTCGGATCGAACGCCATCATTACATTAAAATTTTCAACATTCGTTGCGTCTAAAGCGGATGAACATTATTCAGTTTTAGTCGTTTATGATAACTCGCTAACGAAAACTACATTGTAAATTAGTGACAAGAAGTTGAGCTGAAAAAGCATCGACTTCTTGTTTTGTCTTTTTCTATAAGTTATACTAGAATCAGGTTTTGCAAGCTTCCGTAGGTTAATGGCAGACCTCAGCAATGGTAATGCTGCAGTGCGAGTTCGATTCTCGCCGGAAGCATAGACACGTCTTCCGTCTCAAGTGATATATACTTGAAACGGAAGACTTTTTTCATGAGTTCGATATTTTTGATTTGAGGAGTGACTTACATGCATCCAGTCATTCAATCTGTTGGTGATAAGATCAAGCAAGAACGAAAAAAACAAGGAATGACACAAAAAGCACTTTGTGAAGGAATTTGTAGTCAGGCTGAAATCAGTAAAATCGAAAATGGTCGAAATTCCCCGACGATTGATTTGTTGCAGCAGATTTGTCGAAGACTACGCATCCCGATTTCATTGTTTTTTGAAGATGAAATCGTGTCACATAAGTTAAACGAAATTGATCAACGAATGATTCGTCATTTACGCGAAAAAACATATTCAGACATGGCAAAGGACTTAATGTTATATGAAAAATCAAAAAACGCTGTCGAAACTCAAATTTTAATTCGTTATCATCAAGAATTACTTGAATATGAAAGAGGAAATGTTGATTTTCGGACCTGTATTGCGTCCTTGTTGCAAGTTGTCAGTGAGGAACGGGTGGAAGAAAAATCATTTTTACTTTATACACGAATTCAGATGGTGATAGCGGTACTTTATACGAACCATGAAGAATATAATCGTGCTCATCAAATCTACAAAGCATTATTAGAGTTGCCTTATCAAACGAGAGAATATAAAAAAATTCGAATGAAGATCATGTATAATTTCATTCGTAACTTAGTAGAGTTTGAACGATTCGAAGAAGGGTTGCAGAAAGTTGAGCAGGTAATTAAAGAAACGAAACAATTGCAAGATTTAACGTATCTTGGACAGTTTTATTTTCAAAAAGGCATTTTGTTAGAGGCGTTAAAAGCATCGGAACGAGATACAACGGAAGCCTATACGACCGCCTATTCCTTTTTTATTGCGACTCAGAATCACTCTTATTTAAAAATCCTTGAAACGTATTTTTCCGAACATCTCTTATTTCCGCTTAATGAAAGTGAGTGAGTAAACGATGGAGATCACTGCATTAACTTCATCGATTGGTACAAAAATCAAACAACTGCGAATTGAGAAGCAGATGACACAAAATGAACTATGTGAAGATATTTGTAGCCAAGCTGAAATCAGTAAAATCGAAAACGGCTTAAATTCACCGACTGTCGATTTGTTGCAACAAATTTCCAAAAGGTTAAAGGTGCCCATTTCTTTATTATTTCAAGAACATACGGATGAAGAACAATTTTTTCAAATTGATCAATTCTTATCCGATTTGCTTCGAGAAGAGAAGTACGAAGAAGCAATGGAGCGAATTAATCAGCAAGAAAAAAATATGATCACTGAAGTCGATATTTTAAAAAGTTACATTAAAACGATCATTGATCTAAAACAAAATCGGATTGACTTTCGAACAGCTGCGAGCCTACTCAGCAACTTGTTGAATGAAAAAGAAGTGTGGTCGCATTCCATTCAATTGTTCATTCGAATCAAAATGGCGATTGCAAATATGTATTCAGAAAAGGATCTATTTCATTTAACGGAATCCGTATATCAGGAATTGGAAAGAGAAATTGAAGCGCTCCAGTCGACTGCCCATCTGAATGCGTTACTGAAAATTTATTTTAATCATTGTCAGATTCTTGAATACCAAGAAAAGTCTGAGGACAGTATCGCCATCGCTAAGAAAGGATATAAACTATGTTTGCTGCATAATCATACATTTTTATTTGGACATTTTTATTATCAACTCGCGCACTATCACGAACAGTCAGGTGAAGATGAGATGTCACTTCAAAAACAGTATTCCGTCGCCTATATATTGTTTCACGCGTTTGAGCACGACGTTCGAAAACAGATGATTCTTCGCATGAAGGAAAAGTATATGTTATTTACCTTTGAGAAGTGATAAATAGGATGCGTAACCTTCTTGCCAAACAAGAAGGTTTTTTTATTAAAAGTGCAATCAAATGAGTAGTGAGAGGTGATAAGATGAAAAACGTACATCCAATTGGGGAGACACTGAAATTTTATCGACGTTTGAACAACGTATCACAAAAAGACATTAGTACAGGGATCTGTAGTCAGGCTGAAATTAGTAAAATTGAAAACGGTAAGGTGATGCCGACCGTTGAATTATTACAGCAACTTGCTATAAAGCTTTGTGTTCCTATATCCGAACTCGTTAAAGATGGTGCTGAACATCGTTTGGAACAAGCTCGTATTCTTGACCAAGCACTTCGTAAGCTAGTACGAGAAAATAAATTTGATAAATGCCTTCGTGTAATGAAACAAGTCTCATCCCGTCGATCTTCTGACGAAGTAAGGCGAATAATGAGATACTATGAAATCGTGATCGCCTATCGGCAACAGCACGTTGATTATCGAACGACCTCAGTCTTATTTGCACGATTGATCGATCAAGAAGGTTTACAGGTGCAGGATCCGATTCTTTACTTTCGAGTCAAGATGGCACTATCCATTTTATATGCGGAGTGCGAACAGTATCAACAAGCAGAAAAAATATATACTGACGTATTACAGTTCACGACAGAAATTAGCGGTTTAAAAGAAGAACGACTTAAGATTCTTTATAATTATGCGAAATTATTATATAAAGTTAATCAGCCAGAAAAAGGACTTCGTATCATCGAGGAAGGGATACTGCTCAGTCGAAAATTGAAACAGACATCCTATTTAGCGCACTTCTATTATCAACGTGGTGAATTTCATGAGCGAATGGGTGTAGATATCTTGCAGACGAAACATGATTATACGATGGCCTACGAATTATTCTCTGCCTTTCAGATGAAACAATATGCTGACATCGTTCTAGAGGTGAAACGTTCTTTTTTGCAGTCTATACCTGAATGAGGTCATTGCTTAACAAACGAGAAAAGAGGAGAAACGTTGCGTATTGAATCATTTGGTAAACAGATCAAACAACTACGGATCGAGAGGAAGTTGACACAAAAAGAATTAGCGAAGGATGTATGCAGTCAAGCTGAATTAAGTAAGATTGAAAATGGGAAAACTATACCAACAATTGATCTTGTTCAGCGTTTGTCTCAAAAGTTACATATTTCAATGGATCAGATTTTCATCGATTCAAATGAAGTAAAACTATTTCAGCGCTATGAGGTACAACTAGCGGACTTTTCTAGACAACGTCGTTATGATGAAATGCTTGATTTCATGAGATGTTTACCAACTAGTCTTCCTCCTTCCGTTCAGTTATTGATTCGTTATTTTGAATGGGTCGCTCGCGAAGGGAAAAAAGATATCGATTATCGAACATGTATCTCACAGTTGCTTCGGTTATCGGATGAACAACAAATGGAAACAGAGTACCCTGTTCTTTATTTACGTATCCGGATGTCTGTTGCAAACTATTATTATTTAAACAGTCAGTATCCGTACGCGAGAAAAATTTATCAAGAATTACTAACCTATGATTACTCGACGGATACGCTGAAAAAGTTACAATGTAAAATTTTATATAATCATGCGCAACAGCTCTATTTTCAAAATGATTTTGTAACAGGGTTAGAGATTACTGAAAAAGGAATCGCCTTATCCGTTGAGCGAAAAGATACAGCGATGTTAGGACACTTCTTTTATCAAAAGGGATGTTTCTATGAAGAATTGAGTTACGCAGAACGTGATATTCGTGACGCGTTTACTTACGCCTATTCTCTTTTTACTGCTTTTGGTAATGAAAATCATGCCGCGCTAGTATTAAAAGGAAAAAACCAGTTTCTCTACTTTCAAATGTAATCATGGAAGTAAAAGAAAGGAGTATAATTTGAATCATTTACCCGTCTCCATTGGCTATGAAATCAAGCGACTTCGAAAAGAAAAAAAGATCACACAAGCAGAATTATGTGAAGGCATCTGTAGCCAAGCTGAAATTAGTAAAGTCGAAAACGGTAAAAATTCACCTACCATTGATTTACTCCAACAAGTGGCAAAACGGCTGAAAGTACCATTATCGATGTTGTTTCAAGATCATTTACGAAGCGATGTTTTTCAATCGTATGACGAGCAATTAGCAGAACTATTGCGTACTAATCAATACGTTGATGCTTTAGAGATGATCGAACATGTTCTTTCAACGGTAGATTTTGAGGAAGTTCGTGATTTGGCAGCATATTATCAAGTCATCGTTCAGGAAAAAAGTGGTCAACTTCACTACTTAAAAGCCATTCAATTGCTCGAACGATTACTCAATAAAGAACACCTTTGGTTTGAATCAGCTATTCTGTATATAAGAATTCAGATGGCGATAGCGAATTTGTATGTTGAACACGGTGACTTCGATTTAGCGGAGGGTATCTTCCAGGCATTGATTCAATCGAATTATCCATCCATCGAATTGAAAAAGGTTCGAATCAAGATTTTATATAACTATGGACAACAACTTTCTAGGCAAAAAAAATACCTTGCCGGTCTAAAAATCACCGAACAAGGTATTCAAGAGAGTCTTCAAATAGAAGATGGTCATTTCTTAGGTCACTTTTATTATCAGCGAGGATATTTCACTCAACAACTGAATGGCGATCTTTCAGCTATCCAACGCGATTTTACGATGGCCTATTCCATTTTTCGAGTATTTGATATGCCAATTCATGAAAAACTGCTTCTGGAAGAACATGCAGAGTACGTTCTCTTCCCAACTTAGAACGAACGACCGAATTGTCGGCATTCTTGAAGTGCTTGTTCGATTAATTCAGAGGCACGTTCCGGATATTGCTGATGTCCCTCGAGAATGACAGTCGATACATCCTCAATGCCGAAAAATGCCAATAGATCGAGCATGTAGCGAACAGCGTGTTCACTCGGTGCTTTCTCTTTCGTCGAGTAATCACCACCGCGTGAATGAATCAACAGCACTTGTTTGTCTTCAACAAGTCCGATCGAACCTTCGGCTGTATAACGAAACGTTTGACCAGCCTGGGCGAGATAATCCATGTAATTGTGAAGCGGTGCCGGAACCGTTAAGTTCCACATCGGAAATGAAAAGACAACTTTATCGGCATCTAAGAATCCGTTTAAATACTCCTGAAGTCGCTGTGCATGTGTCGCATCCTCTCCAGTTAATTCCTCGCCTTTAAAGAGGCGACCTGCCGCGCTCGCCAGTTTCAAATCGAAGAAGGGAAGACGTTCTTCAAATAAATTTAAAACCGTAACTGTATCATCCGGATGTGTTTCACGATACGCGTTCAAAAAGGCATCGTTCAATTCAGAGCTAATGCCTTTTTTTTGATGTGTGCTATCGTTCGCTTCGATGAATAGTAAATGTGACATAATCATTACTCCTTTCTATACCTCTCTATTCCCATTCTACTTAAAATCATGACTTCCCAATATTTTATTATTTTTAGAAAATTCAGGTTTTATTTCGGTTCTGATAAGGAAAAATAAACGACAGGAATTAGAAAGAGGGGATGGCGGTGAATACACAGCGACGTTCTTCCAATAGTCTGCAATATCATCGAGAGATTCGAGCAAATTATCAATTGTTCGGGATGATCATTTTTGTATTGACGAGTTGTAGTGCCGTTTTATATATCGTTGCCAACGTATTTAGTCGTTCTGGTCTGAACGGGGAGGATTGGACACGTGCACTTGTCATTGCAAGTGCTGGAATCGTGCAATATTTCATCGGTAAAAGTTCGTTGTCAGATCGTTTAAAACCTCATATGATGTCGAGTATTTTTTTATTGATTCCTTATATTTATTATCCATTCATCGATCGGGGAGTCCAGACGGTTTGGGCATGTGCCCTTCTTTTCATTTTAGCGTCCTTAGTCGTCATCAACCGAACGATGCTACTGTATGCAACAAGCATCACGACGGTTTCTCTTCTTTATATTTGGTATCAAACTCCATCACTTGAAAACACTTCGATGTTTGTATCCGATCACATCGCGCGTATTGGACTTATCTTGATTGCGACGATCATTAGTTTACTGATCCATAATCAATATGTTACCCGTCTTGAACGAAATATTGACTACTTAGCCCGTTTACAGGAACAAGCATTTACGGATCCCGTGACAGGTTTACCAAACCGCTCTTCGTTTGTCATTGAAGTAGATAAGAAAAACAAGATGGCGATATGATTTGTCTTGTGGACCTGGACGATTTCAAAACAGTAAATGATGCATTCGGTTACCGAACCGGAGATCGTTCATTACACATCATTGGTCGGCGATTGATGAATCGTTTTCCGGATTGTACGATTGCGAAAGCGAGTGGAAGTGCATTCTTACTGCATGTGCCTCATCATCATGATGCACGAGTGCTCTGTGACGACATTTTATCGAGTGTAGCAGAACGTGTACAAATCGACTTTAAACAGATTAACGTCACTGCAAGTATTGGTGTTTCCTATATGAATGACGAAACGACGGACCATGTCATCAATGATACGGAGATTGCCTTGTTCACTGCTAAATCCAATCGTAAAAATACGTGTATGCGATTACAGATTTGGCGACACAAAATGAACGAAAACGGGCGCTTCAGTTAACACGCGACTTATACGATGCAGAGTTGGATCGCGACTTTTTTATTTTATTTCAACCTCAAGTCAATGCAAAAACGCGTCAAATTACAGGAGTCGAAGCATTGATTCGTTGGAATCATCCGGAATATGGTCTTGTTCCGCCAATTGAGTTCATTCCACTTGCGGAAAGGACACGTTTCATTGAGACTCTCGGAGGTTGGGTCATGCGTCAAGCCTGTTTCCAAGGAAAAGCATGGTTGGAAGAGGGGAAGGAACCTTTAACGATTTCCGTGAATGTCTCGCCGTGGGAACTGCGCCAACCCGATTTTACGGAGCGTGTATTAGCAATCTTAAAACAGTCAGGCTTTCCTCCATCATTACTCGAAATCGAAATGACAGAACACATCTTCATCGAAGGAACTGAGCAAATCATCGAGACATTAAATGCACTCCATTTATATGGGATTCGGATTGCGCTCGATGACTTCGGAACGGGCTTCTCATCCATGCAACCATTAGTGGAGTTACCATTCGATCAATTGAAGGTTCCAAAAGAAATCGTTCAAGAAGCCATTCATTCAGAGAAGAAACGAGCGATGATCGAGACGATCATTCAGTTAGGAAAGCGATTAGATATGACAATCGTAGCTGAAGGGATTGAATTAGAAGAAGAGGCGGCATTGCTCGAGCGATTGGGATGTCATACGTTGCAAGGATATCTCTTCCATCGCCCGTTACAACCAAGACAATTAGAACACTTTTTGACGATATATCGAGAAGGCTGACGATATGGTATATCAAAAAAAGAGAGTAAACAGGCGATGGACATAGTCCATCGCCTGTTTGTATAACTGTATATCAATGAATCACAGATACCGCGCAAAACGACGTTCGAGAACCTCTTGAATGACTGCGATACAAGAACAGATTCCCCAGTAAATGAACGCAACGACAAAATAGACAGTCATATAATCGAATTCGCGCCCACCGACGATTTTTGCCTTTTGAAAAATCTCAGGAACTGTAATCATGGCAGCAAGCGATGAAGCTTTAACCAGATCAAGCAAAACGTTTGAGAGTGGTGGGATGGCAATCCGGATCGATTGTGGCAAAATAATACCAACAAACGTCCGATACCTGGATAAACCGAGTGACGCTGCCGCCTCTTCTTGACCACGATCAATCGATAACAAAGAGGAGCGAATGATCTCCGCCATGTACGCAGCACTGTTCAAACTAAAACCGGTGATGGCTGCTGTTAACGCGTCAAGTTGAATATTGATGACCGGCAGTCCGAAATACAACATGAACAGCAACACGAGAATCGGAACACCACGCATGAACGAGATATAAGCGCTAGCTCCGATGCGTAAAAGTCGAAGGTGAGACAGACGGCAAAGGGCAAGGATTAACCCGATTCCGAGACCAATGGCCATACTGAGCAAGGAAATCCATAATGTTTGTCCCAGTCCACTCAAAATATAAGGAAACGATTCGACCGCCAATTCCGGATTGAAGACGGACCGCCAATCAATTGAAGACATCGTTAGTTCACATCGACGATCGTCGTTTTGACGTCAGGCATTTGGGAGACATCTTTTCCGGCATAGAATTGCTTCGAAATTTCCTTTAATGTGCCATCTTCCTTCATTTTATCGAGTTGTTCGTTAATGTTGGATTGAAGTTCCTTGTTATCTAAATCCATGATTAAACCAACCTGACTTGGATTATAGGCGATGTCCGGATGAATCGTGATATCGAAGTCTTTGAAGAAATCGACAGCGAGTGTTTGCAAGTAATAATCATTCAAGATGACGTCTGTGCGACCATTTGAGACATCTCGTAGATATTGATCGTTCGTCGCATTATCGTAAGTGACTTCTTTTGCACCGTATTTTTTAGCAATCTGCATATATGTCGTTGTTGCTTCTCCGGCAGCTTTTTTTCCTTTTAGATCTTCTAAAGACTTAATGCCTGACAAATCACTTTTACGGACGATTGCCGTACCATACGTATATTTATATGGTTTTGAGAACGCGAATTTTTCTTTACGATCATCGGTGATCGTAATGTCGTTAGCGGCAAGATCAACTTGACCCGTATTAACACTTGTCAACATACCGTCGAATGACATCTCTTTGAATTTCACTTTCAAATCAAGACGGTTTGCTACTTCTTTGACGACTTCAACGTCAAATCCAGTCAACTTATTGTTTTTCTCTTCATGATAAGATGTCGGATAAAGTGTACCAGCCGTAGCGACGACAATCGTTCCTTCTTTTTGAATCTTGTCATATGCGGTTGCCTTCTCCTCTTGCTGACCACATGCGCTTAATAAAATCGAGCTTCCTGCGATCAAGAGACCCGTAAATTGCATTGTTTTTTTCATCGTATTATTCCTCTCTTTATTTCCATGATCAATAACTCTTTTCATAGTTAAAAATACCACGGAATCATATGTTCGGGCAAAGTAATACGCGCACAAAGTGTAGAATTCAACCAAAAAAATATTGAATGAATATCCAAGTTTATGTAAGCGTTATCAATGTTGATATATGGTAATTCTACCTTCGAAGGTTAAATAAAATGAAGATTATGCATAGTAGCGAGTAAACATAAAAGGGTGTAAAGTATAATTTAACTGAATATACAGAAAATTAAGAAGGCAAGGAGAGTGCTACTATGACATTTCATCAATACCCTGAACAGCAGGGATTATACGACCCTCGTATGGAACATGATGCGTGCGGGATCGGGGTTTACGCACATCAAACAGGACGAGCGAGTCATGAAATCGTTGAACATGCATTGGCCATGCTTTGTCAAATGGAACACCGTGGTGGACAAGGAAGCGATGCGAAGACCGGAGACGGGGCGGGTATTTTAACGCAATTACCAGATCGGTTGTTTCGTGAAACGGTTCGTCACATTTCCTTTCCTAAAAAAGGGGATTATGGCGTTTTCATGATGTTCTTACCACGTGAGGAACGGGAACGGATGCGACTCGAACGAACGTTAGAGTCAATCATTTTGACGGAAGGACAAGACGTCTTAGGATGGCGTACCGTACCCGTCCAGTCCGAAGTGCTTGGGTCGGGTGCCCGCCGCACGGAGCCAGTCATTCGTCAATGTTTCATTGGTGCAAAGGCGATGGAAGGATTGACATTTGAACGAACACTCTTTTTAATTCGTCGCGCATTTGAACGTGAATCGGAGCAACTCGGTCTTGAACAATACGTCTTGAGTAGCTCGAGTGAAACAATCGTGTATAAAGGACTCGTGACGACGGATCAACTACGTGCGTACTTTGATGATTTACGAGACGAACGCTATCAGTCAGGCTTTGGTATTGTACATTCACGTTTTAGTACGAACACGTTCCCAAGTTGGAAACGTGCCCATCCAAACCGTTATTTGATTCACAATGGCGAAATCAATACGTTGCAAGGAAACATTCGGGCAATGCGCGGTCGAGAACGTCGACTTGCTGAGACGACGTACGGTAATCGGGCAGAGGAAGTGTTACCGATATTGGATGAGACAGGTAGCGACTCATCAATGCTTGATAATGCGTTTGAGTTTCTTCATCTGTCAGGTCTTTCTCTCGCTGAGACAGCACTGATGCTCGTGCCGGAACCGTTCGAACATGCCGAAATCAGACCGGCGAAGCGCGCGTACTATGAGTATCACAGTAGCATGATGGAACCGTGGGATGGTCCGTCTGCCATCGTCTTCACGAACGGAAAACAGATTGGTGCGACGCTTGACCGAAACGGTTTACGCCCAGCGCGATATGTATTGTTGCGCGATGGTCACTTCATGTTGTCGTCAGAAGCAGGAGTACTCCCTCTTCGTGAACAAGACATTCTGTACAAAAAACGATTAGCACCGGGTGAACTGCTTTTACTCGACTTTGCGTCCGGTCAGTTGATCGCAGACGAAGAGATCAAACGGGAGCTAGCGACACGTCATCCCTACGCGGAGTGGCTCGCGCAAGAAGTCGTTTCCCTTTCAAGTAACGACTTCAAGGAAACACTCGTTGAACTTGGAACGAAACAACGGCATTTTGGATATACGCGTGAAGATATCGATCAATACTTGATTCCACTCGTCGAAGAACAAAAGGATCCGTTAGGTGCGATGGGGACGGATATGCCGCTAGCGGTCTTAAGTGAACGCCCTCAATCCTTGTTCCGATATTTCAAGCAACTGTTCGCACAAGTCACGAATCCACCAATTGACGCGTTACGCGAAGAGATCGTCACCTCGACGCTGACATGGCTTGGTCGACAAGGGGAACTGCTGACGCCGAACCGCGCGAACTGTCGTCGTGTTCGCTTAGAGACCCCGATTCTGCGACCAGACGAAGCCCATGCGCTTAAACAAAGTGGACTTAAGCAAAAAACGATTTCGACGACGTTCACCAACTCGCTTGCAGAAGCGCTCGACATGATCGTTGATGAGGCTGTGACCGCTGCACGAAACGGGAATGAATTATTGACATTATCGGATCGTCTCGTACGCCCCGGCACATTGCCGATGCCCATCCTCTTAGTGACGAGTGCGATTCATCATGCGCTGATCCGCAAGGGATTACGTACAAATCTCAGCTTGATCGTTGAAGGGGGAGAGATTCGTGAAGTCCACCATGTCGCGACGTTGCTCGGATATGGTGCGGATGCGATTTATCCGTACCTGGCATATGCGACGCTTGAAGAAGCGGTAGGGGATCGTTTTACGGATGTAGACAAACGTTACCAAAAAGCAGTCACCGAAGGCGTCGTCAAAGTCATGTCGAAGATGGGCATTTCGACGGTCTTCAGCTACCGTGGTGCGCAAATCTTTGAAGCAGTCGGAATCGATCGCTCCGTCATCGACCAGCATTTCACTGGTACGGTCTCTCAATTGAGCGGGATGACGCTTGAACTGATGGAAGAAGAAGTCCGACGAGCACAACAGATTGCAGATGAACGGATTCATTTAGAGTCCGGCAGTGTCTTCCGGTACCGTCAAGCAGGAGAACATCATGCCTTTAACCCAGCAACGATTCATTTGTTGCAACACGCATGCCGTACGAATGATTACCGGCTCTATCAAAAGTACGCTCAACGCATTCAGGAGGAACCGGCAACGGTGCTACGACATCTGTTGACGTTCAAGGAGACGACGGCGATCCCAATCGAAGAAGTCGAGCCTGTCAGCGAGATCGTCAAATACTTCAAGACGGGTGCGATGTCATACGGCTCGTTATCAAAAGAAGCGCACGAGACGCTTGCGATCGCGATGAACCGCCTAGGCGGAAAGAGTAATAGTGGTGAAGGCGGTGAAGAGGAGGAACGATACGAACGGGATGAAAATGGTGACTTCCGGATGAGTCGAATCAAGCAGATCGCCTCTGGTCGTTTTGGGGTGACAAGTCATTACCTCGTTCACGCGGACGAATTACAAATCAAGGTGGCACAAGGTGCGAAGCCCGGAGAAGGTGGTCAATTGCCTGGTGAAAAAGTCTATCCGTGGATCGCACGGGTGCGTGCATCGACACCGGGTGTTGGATTGATTTCCCCACCACCACATCACGATATCTATTCGATTGAAGATTTGGCCCAGTTAATTCATGACTTAAAACGTGCCAACGATCAAGCCCGGATTAGCGTCAAACTTGTCGCAAAAGGTGGCGTTGGAACGATCGCGGCTGGAGTTGCGAAGGGGCTTGCGGACGTCATTGTCATCAGTGGTCATGACGGCGGTACGGGTGCCTCGCCGAAGACGAGTATTCAACATGCCGGACTGCCATGGGAGCTTGGTCTTGCTGAGACGCACCAAACGTTGACATTAAACGGGTTGCGCGAACGTGTCGTCCTTGAAACCGACGGAAAGCTATTGACTGGTCGCGATGTCATCCTCGCCGCGATGCTCGGAGCGAATGAGTATGGGTTTGCGACAGCTCCGCTCATCGCCGTCGGATGTATCATGATGCGTGCTTGTCATCTCGATACGTGTCCTGTTGGTGTCGCGACGCAAGATCCAGAGCTCCGTAAGAAATTCACGGGATCTGCCGATGACGTCGTCCATTTCATGACGTTCATCGCTGAGGAAGTACGAGAACATTTAGCGAAACTCGGTGTAAGACGGCTGCAAGATCTCGTAGGGCGTACGGATTTACTCGAACCATCGGAGCGACAACGGACGCATTGGAAAGCGAAGAGTCTTGATTTTTCGCGTCTCCTCGTCCATGTGACACACGGTCCGGCTGAACAACAACAGCATCATGTCGAGCGTTCCTTTGACGCTCGTGAAATATCGCCGTATTTGGAGGCGGCAGATTTCAGTCAGCCTCAGACACTACGTTTAACGATTCAAAATACAGACCGTGCGATCGGAACACAGACCGGTGCCATGCTGACAAGACGGTTTGGGGCACTTGGTCTGCCGACGGATCGATTGAAACTCGAACTGAATGGATCTGCCGGACAAAGTTTAGGCGCGTATTTACCACGCGGAGTAACGCTTGATGTCACGGGAGAAGCGAATGATTACGTCGGGAAAGGATTGTCCGGAGGTATCATCGCCGTTCATCCTCCACGTTCGATTTCGTTCGTCTCGTCCGATCAGTCGATCATTGGTAACGTCGCACTTTACGGGGCGACGAGTGGAGAACTCTATGTCAACGGTCAGGCAGGTGAGCGATTTGCGGTTCGAAACAGTGGAGCAGTCGCTGTCGTCGAAGGAATCGGTAATCATGGACTCGAGTATATGACCGGTGGATCCGTCGTCGTCCTTGGCGATGTCGGAAAAAACTTTGCTGCCGGTATGTCAGGTGGTGTCGCCTATGTCTTACCGCGTAATCCTGAACAATTTTTACAGCGCATCAACCGCGAACTCGTCACGACGGGACCCGTCATGCATGTCGAAGAGATTGCGCGACTGAAGACGTTCATCGAACGTCACGTTGCACGGACCGGTAGTGAGCAGGGCGATGCGATTCTAGCGAACTGGGATCATGTCATTCATTCGTTCATCCGCGTCATTCCTTCGACGTATGAGAAAGTGACGACGTTGATGGCTGATTTCGCAAAACAAGGACACAACACCGAAGAAGCGATGTTGCTCGCATTTGAGACACATCTAGGGCGCAGAACAGGAGGGGTACGATGAAACGACGCGATCAATTCATGACAGTTGCTCGTTTGGGTGGGACGGAACGACATCCAAGCGAACGGGTGGGTGACTTTAAGGAATATAAGACGGCTTTGACGGAAGCGGAAGCGAGTCAACAAGCAAGTCGATGTATGGATTGTGGCACCCCATTTTGCCATGTAGGGGAAGTATTTGATCAAGTGAAGATTGGTTGTCCAGTCTATAACTTGATTCCAGAATGGAACTTGCTCGTAGAAGAAGGGCGTTTTCAAGAGGCACTCGATCGCCTTCTTGAGACGAACAATTTCCCAGAATTCACGGGTCGTGTCTGCCCAGCGCCATGTGAAGGATCGTGTACGTTGTCGATTCATGAACCTGCGGTCGCGATCAAAGATATCGAACGGACGATCATCGACATCGGCTTTGAAAAAGGATGGGTCGTGCCCCGAATTCCAGCAATACGATCGACACGTTCGATTGCCATCGTTGGATCTGGTCCTGCCGGTCTTGCGGCTGCCGATCAGCTGAATCAAGCCGGTCACCAAGTGACGGTCTTTGAGCGGGAAGATCGGATTGGCGGATTACTCACGTACGGTATACCAGCCATGAAACTCGATAAAGAGGTCGTACAGCGCCGTGTTGATTTGCTTGAAGCGGAAGGGATTCACTTCCGAACGAACGTCACGATCGGCGCAGATATCACTCTCGAGACACTTGAAGCGGAGTATGACGCGGTGATCTTATGTGTCGGCGCGACGGAACCGCGCAAATTAACGGAAGCGCCAACGCGTGGAGTCGGTTATGCGATGGATTATTTGACAGGAGTGACACGTCACGTGCTCTCGCAAGAACCGTTGTCTCCTGATCACGATGCGAAAGATAAAGATATTCTCGTCATCGGTGGAGGCGACACCGGAGCGGACTGTGTGGCAACAGCACTCCGTCAACGCTGTCGCTCCGTCGTCCAATTCGGTAAACATGAACAACCAGGTACGACGCGTGCGACAGGAAACATGTGGCCGGATACACCGTCACTCTACTCAATCGATTATGGGTATGCAGAAGCTTTTCAACAATTCGGTCGGGATCCTCGTGAATACTTGATCGCCATCAAGCGATTCACAACAAGTGAATCGGGTCAAGTCACCGGTGTCTGGACGATTCAGACGACGAAAACAAAAAATGAATCGGGTGCAGTGATCTTTGAGGAAATCGAAGGGAGCGATCGTTATTTCCCAGTCGATCAAGTCTGGATCGCCATTGGATTCAGTGGTGTCGAAGAGAATGTACTCGAACATTTAGCGGTCGCTTCGGAACGCGGGAAAATCAAGACGACGCGTTATGCGACGAACCGGCCAGCTGTATTTGCTGCAGGTGACGCAAGACGTGGTCAATCATTGATCGTCTGGGCGATTCGCGAAGGTCGTGAAGTAGCGGAAGCCGTCGGACACTATTTAAAAGCAATGCAACAAACAGGCTAAATCACATGGTCTGGATTTCTGGCATCATCAGAAATCCAGGCTTTTTTGTGTTTGGCAAAGATATCTGCCAGTTCAAAAATAACTATTGATTTTGTTTCAAGATGAAACACCGAAAATATTTCTGCTATTCTTATAAAATGAAGAGGAGGTATGACAGATGAATTCAGAAATCATCTATTTCGTATGCGAGAGTGGAATGGCGAGTAGTGTCATGGGTGCTACGATTTTAAGAAAGCGCTTACTTGAATGCGGTATTACGACAGACGTTAAGACATGTCGGATCGCAGAACTACCTGATCAGGCATCTTTTATCGTCGGAGAAACGCAACTCGTCCATCGACACGTATGGAAAACACATTGTTCTGTGCATCCAGTCGATCGGGTTCTTGATCCGACTGCATATGATGTCATCCTCGAATCTTGGCAGAAAAGAGTGAGGCTGCATGACTGAATTTACACCACGGGAACATGATATCTTATTTTTCCTCTTATCACGCGAAGAACCTGTTCAAATACAAGAGATCGCGGAAACGCTCGAGACATCGGAACGAACGATTCAACGTGAACGCGATCATCTTGCCCAATCTTTAGAAGATCATGACTTGCGTTTGACATATGTCCGCGGCAGAGGTCTCTTAATTGAAGGAACAGACGAAGCCAAACATGTATTACGGGACCAATTATTGTTGTCACATAAACAATTACCGAACGCTGAAGATCGCCAAGTCGAGTTAGCGTATCGGCTACTACAAGAAGAAGGGATGGTCAAATTACAGGCGATCGCCCATGCGATGTATGTGGCTCCGAGCACGGTCAGCCAGGATTTAGAGCGGATTGATGAGTGGTTTCTGCAATATGACCTTGAAATCAAGCGCAAAAAAGGTATTGGTGCTGAAGTCATCGGTGAAGAAATCAACAAACGCCGTTTACAGATTTCATTGATTTTTACGCAATGGGATGTTCTCGCTTTCTATCGGTTGTTACAAGGCGCCGCTGGGCAATTACCTCATCTGTTACGCTTGAATCGAACATCTTGGCTTGAGATGATCAATCAAGCGTACGCGGTCATTGCGCCATTGACGAAAGAAGGGCGTCTCAATGACCGACAAATCATGCGTGCGACACTCAGCTTAGCTTTACAAGCGTTGCGCAAAGATCAGTTTCCGATGCGTTACGAGTTAAAAGCGTATCCGGTCGAAATCCTCAAATGGGTGGAACGTGTCGAAGAGCGACTACCTGACACATTGTCGATTGCCGAACGCCAATGGTTATCAGAAGAGTTGCGTGCTTTCTTTCAATCGGACGCAGGAGATACGGAAGAACTCGTCACGCGTCTTCGTGTGAAACGATTGATTGAACGTGTTTCCTTAATGTATGGAACGAACTTCACGAAGGATCATGCGCTAGAACGCGGACTCGTTTCGCATATTCAATCGTACACACGTCAAAATAGTGTCAATCCATCTTATGTCATCAAACAAATCGAACGGGAATATCCGCGCTTGTTTGATGCGGTCAAACAAGCAGCACTGTCGATCTTCACCGATGTTACATTCGAAGACGTGGATTTAGCTTTTTGGGTCATGCACTTCGGTGCCGTTCTCAGCAAACCGACACCAAAACTCCCATATCGTGTTCTAGTCGTCTGCTCTGCTGGACTCGGTTCCTCGAAGTTGTTGATGAATCGGTTACGGCAAGAATTCGCTGAACTCGAGCACATCGATAACTCGTCCTTGTTTGGCATCGAACGGTTACCAATCGATTCGTACGACTTTGTATTGTCGACTGTACCGTTGCCTGACATTCGTCCACCACATCTTCTCGTCAACCCGTTGCTTCCTCAGGATGAGGTCGAACGGATTCGGAAATTAATTCTCGCCTTGCCTAAATCCTTTCAACCGGCACCGCGAAAGATGAAAACGGAATGGCTCGATCTTGAGCAATTGCATCGGCTCGTTGCATCGTCCATTCAAGTATCGGACGGATTCCGAATGGAACGGTTAGAGCGGGTGGGCGATGGGATTGAATCGCTCTTGTTTGAGATCAGTACACGCATGGTCGAGCAAGGATTGGCGAAGTCAGCTGTTTCGCTCTCTGGACAATTGTTACGTCGTCATGAGATGTCAGGTCTTGGTATTCCGGGAACGAGGCTTGCGCTGTTTCACGGACGTGATGCGACGATTCAACGAGGGGGATTCCTCATCTTTGAATTGCCTGAACCGATCGACTTGCTCGGAATGGATCAACAGTTACAATCCGTCGAACGGCTCCTCGTCTTGGTCGCACCGGAAGAGACCTCGAACGAACTGCTTGAATTACTCAGTTCGATCAGTGCTGCGATCATCGAGAGTCCCGAACAAATGGATCAATTCGAGTTCGGGGAGGAACAGACGATTCGTCTGCTTTTGAATCGAACGTTTCGAACGGTCATTGATCAATTCCTAGGTCACACGTGAAAAAATCCCTGTCAC